>JAGRNA010000199.1 GCA_020441005.1 Leptospiraceae bacterium | reverse complement strand
AACGCCAGCGTGCGCTTTTTATTTGCCTGACTACATTTTACATTTACATACAACTACAGCCCGGCGCTGTTGCAGCATGGAAATGGTAGTCAGAATCATGCCCGCAGCAATCCTGTTGTTCAGCGCTTTTATCCTGGGATACGGTTACAACTTTGAATACCGGAATGCCGGTGAGCTGTTTTCATCTCTGGCCTTGTTTGGCTGGATTCTGATTGTCAACATCGGATTTGTATTAATCAATCTATGGCCCTGGCGCTGGTACTGGGTTGTCATACCTGGCCTGGCTTTGCTGGCCATGCAGTCCAAAAACTGGTATGATTTTTACTTTCCAGCAGAGTTTTCCTCGACCGGGGCGATTGCTCTTTTGGTGACGCCCGTGCTTGATTTTGCCGCCCTGGGAGCGGGCTATCTGGTCACATGGGCCTTGCATTTTTTCTGGCTAAAAGACCTGCCCTGAAATCTCGCCTTGAGTGCACAACCGCCGCAATGATACAGGGTTTAACGAATTGTTTTATTGAATACAATCCTGCGTTAGGTGCCGGTTACCGGCTGAGTGTTGAAGCCTTGCAATGTGTCCGTATCGAGGTCGCCGACCGCAGGCAAGCCAACAATGAAATGGCGGCCCGTTTGCTGCACAAACACCGCCGCTTTATCCAGCGGCGGATCAATGCGCAATCAGAAGCCCGCGTTCATACACCGCCCCCCGCCTGCACTGCCGCTCAGGCCATGCAACTGCTGCAAGGTGATTTTGATCATTGGCAGTCAGCGATGCAGTTGCCACGCTGGAGCCTTGTCTTGCGCCACGCAAAAACACGCTGGGGCAGTTGCTCGCACCGTACCCGCCGCATTATGATCAACGTCCAGGCTGTACACCTGCTCGCCGAACTGCGGCACTATCTGATCATTCATGAACTGGCGCACATTCGTTACCGTGGTCACGGTAGACGCTTCTGGCAGTTTGTGGCCCGCTTTGACCCGGATTACAAGGAACACCGCCAGCGGCTCAGGCAGGATTACGGCTGGCTGCTAGCAATCACCAGTTCTGTCTGATCAGATGCGGACCTGGCTCTTCGAATACTGCTTGATCAGCGGCCGCAATCCGTTTCCCTGCAAATACGTAGCATGAAGGATATAAGTGCAGCTTTTTCGATCACCAGGCAAGCCGGTCTCAATTTAAAACGACCAGGTATCATTCGGCAGCGTATGAATCTGGCTACCTGGTTCTACAGCCGGCTCAATCATTTTATGCTGTACAAGAAAGGCCGGCTGCAAAGCGTCACAGCCCTGGGAATACACCATTTGCCTCCGGCACAGCAGGCGGCACCAATTCTGGCATTCAGTCATAAACGCGGTGAAGATGTGCCGGTCATTATTGACTTTTTGACTGGCAGACCGCCCGCCCGCCTGCACGGGGCGACCATGATTGCAACGGCCGGGGTCTTTAACAATACCTGGTTGTACGGTGAAGTTTTTCCGGCTAGCTGGAAGCAAGGCTGGCGCGATAGAGTGAGCGCACAGGCGGCCCGCATTCTTGGTCGCTGGTTAAAACACATTTTTCAATCCGCCCATTGTTATCCGATTTATAGAGCCGTGGACATGCCCCGCCAGATCAACCGCTATGAATCCATCCGCTTCGGCGGCCGGCGGGTTACCGGCCTGGATCACGAGACCTATTTACAAATGGCCGCCCGGGAATCCAGGCAATCCCTGATGAACGTATTTCAGGAAATGACAACACACAACCGCAATTTTGTCATTTTGCCGGAGGGCGGTTACAAGTACGACGGAACCATCCGGCCGCTGCAGGAGTTTGTGGCCATGGCATCTTTTCGTAAAAAGCGGCCGGTCCAGCCCATCGCTTTTGGCTATGATGAGCTGTGCCCGGATGCCCGCGGACGCATCAGGGTCACCTTGAATATTGCCGCGCCCATGGACAGCCCGGCTGCCAAGTCTGACTTTAGCACATTTTTAACCAGCTTGCAAAGTCAGCTTGTCTATGCCACTCCCATCACCGCCTCGCATTTGATCGGCTGGTGTTTATCAACCTGGCTGCCACAAACCAGACTCCCCGAGCACATACAATCCGCGACCTCGCAAATCTGGCAGGGGGCAAGCCTTCCTGTGCGTCCATTGGATTTTACGGATCCGGATTTAAAGCAGGCGACCCGATTTCGGCGGAGCACATTTGATAAATTTGTGTATAGTTTGTGGCAGCGGTTGACAAAACTGGTGTCTATGAACGTCATAACGGACCCGGCTATCCAGAGCGTGGATGGACTCAAGAGCAGACTGGACGCCTTCTGGAAGCATAAAGCCTTGCAATACCTGGATCCAATCGACACTGATATCTGGCAACTCAATCCGCAGCGTGCTCTCGATTTTGCCGCCTCGGAGCGGACAGTGAACGATCTGGAATGGAACCGCAATCATTTGTTGCACTTGTCCCAACGATTGAATTGACAGCAGATACAAGTACAGACAATTGACCTTGATGGCTGATACGCAAGTCCAGGCCCTGAACCAGATTCTGGCAATCATTGATGAAAAGGCAACCCTGCTAAAAGATGAACGCTATGACATGCCCGCTGCCCGGCGCGGCCCCGAACGGGATCTAATACTAAAATTAATTGATGATGCGCTCGATCTTGGCTACAAGATTGATCCGCGGCCGGATGCTGTCATTGAAGATCTCTACAAATTACAATCCCAGTTAAAGGCCATCATCTGAATGTTTTTGCGCTGGCGTAAAGCCTTTCGTAAACAAGATCTCCAGCTTAATCTGGCGGTGGTGGCGCTAGTAGCTGCCAGCTTGATGCAGACCAAGCACTGGATTTATTTCAGCCACGAATGCGTACTCATCAACCCCTGGCAACTGCAGCAACCAGAGCAGGCCCATGACCATCATGATAATGCCCGGGCCCGCCGCTATGCCGCCCTGCGAGAACAGTACGGCGATCTGTGTATTCATCCGGCCAGCGAACCGGAACCATCCGGCCATGATCACGATAAATGCCCGGTTTGCCAGGCATTCCAGCACATCATACTGGCGATTTTTGAGTCATCCGCCCAACCCCGGCTGATTGCGTCCGATCAGCTGCTAACAGTCCTCATTTCCAGACCGGATCAACCGTGTTTCACTCCAACCTTTGGTCCGTGGCAGGCCCGAGCGCCGCCTGGAAATGAGCCTGCGGTCTAATACCGGTTTTTCCTTTCAGCCTTCATCCCTGCGGAAATTGCCCCATGGGCCTGCAGAGAAGCAATAGGGACGAAACACGGCAGAGCCCGGATTCAGAACCACAGAGGCTGACACCCGGTATCCAATCAATTTCAAAAAAAGTCCGAAATCCAAAGAAAGGGTATCCGACTACCAAATTAAATTTTGATCCCGGTTTGAAGCGTGCTTCCGATTACGGCCTGGTCGCAGGATCAACACAAGCCTTGATGTTTGCTGGAATCAGGCCGGATGCTGCCTGGATAGCTGTGGTTGTTTTTTTAAGGGAAATCCGGATCGGTCAAGGGCCAGCAGGCGCAGCGACGTAAACACCCGGGTGCAAGCAACCAGCGTTCAGCGCGGCTGTTGTATAAAAAACAATGACGGCTGGCAAGCGGCATTTTGCAACCGCTAAAGGGCAAAACGCTCGCGTTGTGGTACCGCAAATTAGCCATCAGGGTCAATAAACTGTGAACGGTTTATTTCCGTCTTTGACAACGACGGAATTCAACCTGGCCTTAACAAGCCTGAAACATTTTTCTTATTTATAAAGGAAGTAAAATTTTTAATATGTTTACATTACATCCATTTCAAAAACCGAACCAACCGCCTGGCCAAACAGGAATTGCAGGCCTCACTATGCTTTGCCTGATGCTGGCGACAGGCCTGCAGGCCGAGGATAAAGTTCTGCAACAAATTGAAGTGACGGCCCAAAAGGACGCTCACACGACCCAGCTCAGCGGCGATGAAGTCCGGGAAAGCAGTGCGCCAGATATCGGGGAAGCCCTGCAGAACACCCCGGGACTGAACAAACTGCGCAAAGGCGGCATTGCCAGTGATATTTTGCTGCGCGGACTCAAGGGTGATAATATCAATGTCCTGGTTGACGGCGAGCGTGTTTACGGCGCCTGTCCGAACCGAATGGACCCGCCCTCCTTTCACATCGATTTTGGCGAGGTAGACTCCATTGAAATTACCAAGGGGCCCTACGATGTGCGCAACTCCGGCAGCATGGGCGGTCTGGTTGATATCAAGACCAAAGGTGCCAAAAAGGGATTGCACAGCGAGGGCAGCGTAAGCATCAGCTCTTTTGGCCGCAGCGATCATAATGCAAACGCATCCTATGGTAGCGACACGATCGAGGTTTTGGCCGGCGGAGCGTATCACCAAAGCGATGTTTACCGGGATGGCAACGGCCAGCGCTTTACCGGAGTATACGCTGACTATTACAATGAGCAAATCCTGCAAAGCCGAATGCTCAGCAGCAACACACAATTGAATTCGCTGGTCCAAATGGCCCCCCACAAATTCCCGCACATTTACCAGGGAACTGCCCCGTCACCCAATCGCTACCGTTACAGTGATCGCGACAACCTGGCCTACGTAATGCGCACCGGCTGGAGCCAGGTGGCATTCAAACCAACCGCAAAGCAAAAAATCGAGCTGCGCTTCAGCCGCCAGGAAGCAGACAATGTGATGTACCCTTACCTGCTAATGGATGGAAATTTTGACACGATCTCCAGGGGGCACATCGCTTATACGATTACGGACATTAGCCCCGAGCTGCGTGAGTTGAAATTCAAGGCTTTCAGCAGCTTCGTCGATCACTTCATGACCGATGAGTTGCGCTGTTCCTCTGCGTATAACGCCGGCTGTGAATATGAAAAGGAGCGGCCCTGGTCCATGGCGACCCAGGCAAACACAAGAGTAAATGGCGGGAAAA
>JAGRNA010000198.1 GCA_020441005.1 Leptospiraceae bacterium | reverse complement strand
TCACCGACGGCGACCTGCGGCGTGCAATCCTGAAATTTGATTCGATTCGCAGTTGTCAAATAGCAGACATTATGACCCGTAACCCGGTATCCATACCCAAGGGTACCCTGGCGATCAAGGCCCTGCGTCTGATGCAAAATCGAAGCTCGCAAATCAGCGTGATTCCGGTTGTGAACCAGCACAATCAACCCATCGGACTGATCCGAATGCATGATTTGATCGGGGCCGGACTTTGAATGGTGCAGCAGCAAGCCATACGAACCCGTTGCCAACAGGTCTGAGAGGAGTAATGTGTAGTGCGCTATCTGCCGCCAGTCGAATTTCATTTATCCAGTCCGGATTGGACTGGCTGTCCGTCAGCTTCCCTGCAGACCGACATCTGCTTTACCGGACGCTCGAATTCCGGTAAATCCAGTCTGATTAGCGCCATCAGCAATCAACATAATCTAGCGCGCGTGTCCGGCACGCCCGGCAAGACCAGATTGATCAACTATTTCAAAATCCGACCCGTTGGCCAAAACCGGAATGCTGGTGCAGACTGGTATCTGGTCGATCTACCGGGTTTCGGGTATGCCAAAATGCCGGCACTGGAACAAAAGAAACTGCGTCTTATGGTGGATCAGTTTCTGGCAAACAATCAACGGCTGGCTTTAATCGTGCTGGTCCTGGATTGTCGCCGTGATACGGGGTTGGAAGAACAAGGCATACTCGACTGGGCCCGGCACAGCGGCAAAGAAGTGCTATTTGCACGCAGCAAATGGGACAAGCTCAATCAAAAAGAAAAAAGTCAGCGACGAAAACACTGGCAGGCGCAGGGCCTGGCCGATATCAGCGTTCCCTATAGCAGCCTGCGACCGGATCAAGGCCTGCAATCCATTGTCGATAAAGTCCTTGCCAGCTGCCCCGGTCTGGATTTATAGTCTGCGGTATCTTTATTCTGCTGTTGCCCTGCCATCAGGGGGCAGCGCCAGTTGCTTCCCCGCTAAAAATGGCCCCGGACAATGACTACACCTGCTGAATGCCTGATCCTGACTGCTCTCAACGATGAGGACCTGATCCAGCAGTTTATTTCAGAGCTTTTGGAAGAAGGCCTGATTTTAAGCGCTTGCTATTGGCCGGTCAAAGTCATGTATCAGTGGGAAGGCGCCATGCACGTTGAAGATGAATACAAGGTATTGATGAAAACACGTCAAGATCGTTACGCAGCAGTGGAAGAGTACATCATCGAGCATCATCCCTATAAAGCGCCCGAAATCATCGAGGTCAATGCAGTTTTGGGCAGCCCCTCCTTTCGCAATCATTTGATGGCCCAAAAAACCATGGATCCGACATCCTGAATAATAAACCAGGCCACCGGCCCGCTGGCGCAAAAAAAGCCGGGGTTTGCACCCCGGCTGGAGACATCAGATACTAATATCTCGGGAAACTGGAAAGGCTTTGCCTACTTGGGCCGCGCGAATTCGCCGGGCTTGGCCGGGCCGGGAGAGTTTTTGCAATCTACCAGGTCGGGCCAACGATCTGGAAAGCGTGCATTACCCCGGATAATACCCAGCAAACGATTCTTGGTATTACAATCCGGTTCATCAAAATCCAGTTGAGCGCCGTCAAAGTTAACTTCAAACACATCGGTCAGAATCCTGAGTTCATCAAAGAAGATGTAAACCGGTTCCAGCGAAGTATTGGGCCGCGAACGCAGCTTGAATTGACGGAATACAATCGTTTTTATCTGGGGATACGAAGCCACATCCTGCGGAACGCTGGAGGGAATATTGACTGTCATGGGACGCCAGCCCACAAAATCCACGCTGCCGAATTTCAGGATATGCGTATCGCCGCGCCAGTCTTCGATCCAGCCTTCCAGATCATACTCATTACCGCGACCCATAACCCAGACGGAAATCTT
>JAGRNA010000197.1 GCA_020441005.1 Leptospiraceae bacterium | reverse complement strand
ACACAACTTCGGTTGTGGCCTTGGCCGGTTTTTTGGAATAGACCGGTATTTGAATGCTTTCAATTGTCGCGCTGGAATTGATGTACTTGTTACCGTTTTCATCATCGCGCGCGTTCCAGCCCTGGACCCGCAGACCGGTTCCCGGGTGCACATAAAATCCGTCCCGATCCAGATTGAACTGGCCGGCGCGGGTATAGAACTCTTTATCACCATCTTTAATGATAAAGAAACCGTCTCCGGATACGGCGACATCGGTATTCTTGCCGGTTGACTGCAGACTGCCTTGTGTCATGATTTTGTCGATTGATGCGACCATCATGCCCAGGCCAACCTGCTGCGGATTGATACCACCGATGTTTTCACGCGGCTCTGAAGCCCCGGACATATTCTGACTGATCATGTCCATGAAGGTCACCCGTTCGGCCTTGAAACCGTGCGTATTTACATTGGACACATTATTGCCAATGACATCCATACGGGTTTGATGATTTTTAAGTCCGGAAACACCGGCATACAGTGAACGCATCATAGGGCTATTCTACCACCTTTTAATTTCTCTTATCCTAAATATAGTTTACTAAAATAATATAACTTCCAAGCACTCCCAACACTAATAACAAGCTCGGGATCATGCGGGAAAACTTGAGATGATTACCGCCATTTTTTGCGAGGCCATGCAGATTGCTCATAGAATGGTATACCGTTACAGTGGTCATTATTGGTCAGCCGGGTCGTTTTTTTCAGGCGCCAGATCAACGGCACTGGAAGGCAAATGCTCATCAAAAGCTTTGCCGGCTCTCTTTAAATTTTGCTCACTGACTGCGCTTTGCTGCAGCAACTCCGGCGCGTTCTCGTTGGTGCTTTCAGCCGGGCCCCTGCCCGCCGAACTGGCTGCCGGTGATCCCATTCCAGGCGTTTTCTGAGCCGGACTTGCTGACTCCGGTGCAGTTCCGCCGTATTTGGCCTTGAAGTTTTCCGGCTCTCCCACAAGGGTAATATCGTTTACCCGCACAACTTTGTCGGCAATCTTGAAGAAAGCTTCACCACTCTTATCATAGAACATAGCCTGGACTACTCCGCTGACCTGCTCATCAGTCAGGTGGTCTTTCCCGATAACAAACTTGCCCAGCAGGTTTTGCGACTGCCGTTCGGACATGCCCTTCATGGTCGTTGCCATGTTTTGCATCTGCTCCAGCGAAGAAAATTGAGCCATCTGGGCGATAAAGGCCTGGTCTTTCAGCGGTTCTGTCGGATCCTGATGCGTCAGCTGAGTAATCAACAATTGTAGAAAATCATCCTTACCGAGCTGCTTGGCAGTTTTACGGATTTCAATATCGGCCAGGCCGCTTTTTTGCAGCTTGTCCTGTTCATCCAGATTCTGGCGAATATTAACGCTGCGATTCGCGTTTAAATACTGATCTTTGGCGAGGTTTTTTTGTATGGCTGTTTCTGGCATTGGCTTGGCTCTAGTTCGTGGTCCTTTCAATAGGTCGGCAAAATCCTGTAATTCTTGATCTCTTCTACCGCTGCGATTGAAACATATTTATATTTTATTATTAAACACTAAGGTCTACAATCCGTTCGGAACGCTTGCCGGACAACTCACGCTCATACCCCGCTTCACCCTGGATTTCAGTATCCCGGCTGACCTGGTCGGCAACACCGGCATGCTGCTTTTCAGAGTTTTCGGCTGACTTTTGCTCAGCACTATTTTGACCCAGCCAGGCCTGAAATTGATCCTGACCGGAATGCATATTCATTTGCGAGTGCTGACTTTCACGCAGCCGGATCTGCAAGCTGTCCACCTGGATTCCCTGCTGTTTCAATTCACGCTGCAGGTGATCCAGTTCCTCTTTGACGAGCTTGAACGCACCCTCGTTCTCGACGATCAAACGGCCCTGCAGTCGATTCTCCTGCATATGCAAATGCAGACTGAGCTGACCCAATTCTTTGGGATTCATTCGAATATGAGCAATGGACGAACCATCCGCCTTGATATTCACCCTGGCCCGCTCCACTAACTGATTCATCAATTCCTGATTTTGGCTGCGTTGTGTTAAACCTTGCTGCAGCGGTTGTTCCAGAAAAGCAGGCCGACCCGAGTTTGCCTGTGGGGCATCACCGGCTGGACTTACGCTTTGCGTTTCGGCTTTTATGGTATTTACTTGCCGCTGTTGCCTGTGCCCCTGGGAGCCGGCTTCATCCTTTTTATTCTGCTGATGATGCTGCTGTTGGAATGAATTTGTATCGTTATCCAGAGCAGCCTGCATCGGGCGCTCATCCTTGATATGCCAGCGTGTGTCGTTTTTATTTACTGCGGCCTGGCGATCGGTCTCTAAAGAATTTTTGGCATGCAATTCAGCTTGCTGGCCGGAAGCCAGTATTTGAGCACGGCCTGTTTTTTGGTCCGAATCCTTATCCGCATGTTTGATATTTTTTGCGGACTTTTTTGTCGCTGGCGTGCTATGCTCAGCTATCCCTTGCCCGTCTTTGCTTGATTGCGTTTTCTGAAATATTTTGTCCGAGGCGCCGGTTTTGAGCCAGACGGGCCGCTCTGATGGCATGGCCGTGGCCGCCTTGAACGCACTCCTGGAGTCGCTGCCCGCCTGCCCAACCCCCGAAGTTTTTAGACTGGCCTCTGCTGCCCCTTGCCCTTTGGATGACTCCGGTTTGGATCCGGATTGCAATTGAGCCGCGAGCATTTGCAAGGCCGTCAAGCTGTCTTTCAGATCCTTTTTTGCATCCTCTGCATCTTTTTCCACTACCCGGGCTGTTTTTTTGGAATTACTGCTAACATGGTCTTTTGCGTTATGGCCCTCGATTTGCGATTCATCTGCTGTCGCGCTTTTATCCGCAAGCTCGACCTTGCTATGCTCGTCCGCTGCTGTTGATCGATCGGGGCCCTGCGTTGCCTGTTCATTGGTACGTTGTCCGCTTGTCTGTCCGGCCCGAGCGGCCTCCTGTTGCTGTTGATCCCTGGCGCTGCGGGACTCCGGATTAGATAACTCATTTGCCCGAATGTCATCCGGTGGAACTGAATCCGGTGTCAATTCGCGGTTTTCCGCTGGCGTGGTTATGTGCTGCTGCAAAGCGGCCTCAAAGCCGCCTTGCACCGGTCCCGATGGCGACCAATTAAAATTCGCGCCGGCATCAGAGAATGGTCTGGCCAAAAGTCCGCTATCCCGTAATGGATTTGATCCGGCACCTGGGCCCGCTATGGGAATCAATACGCTCACTTTCGAATTTTCGTCTTTAAAACAAAAAACATGAGAATTTCAAATGCGGAAGTGGCTTAAAAGGTTTGACAATCAACTTTCAGGAGACATAAAATCATATTAAGCGGCTTTTGCAAGCCGCGCACAAGGATGCATACTCTGGACCTGGCAACAACAGAAAAGCTGCTGCAAAACGCTGGCGGTTTTCGCTTTGACTGCACCGCCTGCGGGAATTGCTGTCACGGTCCGGGGCTGGTCTGGTTTAGCGTCGAAGAACTAAACAATATTTATGATTATCTGGAACTCCATAAAACTGCACGCTCAGCCCTGCAGGCAATTCTGATCCAGGGCTGGCAAAACGGACTTGCTTATCATAGCGCGCAGGAACACTGCCATTTTTTGAACGCCAGCGGGCGCTGTCAGATTTACCCCGTCCGCCCCCTGCAATGCCGCACATTCCCCTTTTGGTCCTCAAATTTTGCCAGTCCGTATGCTCTGGGTGAGCTGCAAAAGAACTGCCCTGGGTGCAATGATCCGCAAGCCAGACAGTACACTGCGCTGGCGATTGTGCGGCGTTGCAATCAAACGACGCGGCAGTTCCATCATAATCAGGATCGGTCCGACAAAGCGCATGATCTATGACCGCCAACTAAAAACCCGCGCCAGGGCGCGGGTTTTCTGTGAACCTGTCGGCAACTGCAGGGCCTGCAGTCCGAGTGGCAAATCAAGCGGCTTTTTTGATTATAATCCGCCGAGGCCGCCGTTCACATCAATGACCTGGCCGGTAACGTAGCCGGACAGCTCGGATGCCAAAAACAGGCAGACTCGCGCAATATCTTCAGGCTGACCCTTGCGCTTCATCGGGATGGCGGCCACCATTTGCTCGGCCATTTTGTCCGGGATCGCATCAGTTAGACGAGTATCAATGAATCCGGGAGCAATGCAGTTGACCCGGATGCCCATGGGAGCGATTTCCTTGGCCAGGGCGGCTGTAAAACCGACAATACCGGCTTTGGCCGCGGAATAATTAACCTGGCCGGGGTTGCCGCCGCGGGCGATGGAGGACATATTAATAATTGTGCCCGACTTTTTCTTGCGCATATGCTGCACAGCAGCATGCGAAACCTGATAAGTTCCCGTCAGGTTGACATCGATGATAAAATTCCATTGCTCCGGCTTCATTCGCAAGAACAGGCCGTCTTTGGTAATGCCCGCATTATTGATCACACAGTCAATCTGGCCCCATTTATCTACGATTGCCTGAAACATGGCATCAACCTGCTCACGATTGGTGATATTGCACACAACGTGCATGGTTTCCGAGCCGGTTTTCTGGCTGATTTCAGTGGCAGCCTGATTGCAAACTTCTTCATCCATATCGGAAATGACAACCCGGGCGCCCATCGAGGCAAATAGCTCGGCTGTGGCACGCCCGATACCGCGACCGGACCCGGTCACCAGCACTACCTGATCCTTAATATCTTCAAAATTATATTTCATAGCGACTCTCCTGTTCAACCGTCAGTTTTCGCAATACCGGTGCAACTGCGGGCAAAGGTGCCCGAGCAACTTCGGCAGGTCCTGACAGCCTAGATAGGTCAGGGTTTTTTGAGAGTTTGTGCTGTAAAGCAGATGTTCCCGGCTTGCATTCCGGATTGCAGCGCCTTGCGGATTGTTTTTGACCAGTTTGCAAAAAAATTACATTTTTTTGCGCAACACAGGCCAGCTCGACGACCATTATACAATGGAGGCAGGAATTGATGCAGACCTACGCCTATAGTTTTGAACATATACCGGCCCTGTGGGCCCAGAAACAATCGGTTGGCGATGTGATGCTGGAACTATCAGATTTTGTGCTGCGCTTTTTGACTCGCCGTCTGACGAGTGATACCGATTTGGCCCATGATGTCTATATCGACTTTTACGAAAATCTGCCCGAAATCATGAAAATCTGGCAAGGCTACCAAAACTATAATTTCACCGGCTTTTTAATTACTCATCTACGTTATCGCTTTTTAAACTATGTCCGCAAAAAACGCCGCCAGGAAATTGATTTGATCCCCGTGGATTTCAGGCTGGATTCCCAGAGTCTTTTGTATCTGGATACGGAGCCGCAAGCCAATTTGAGCAATGACAGCCGCCATCGCCTCAGCCGGGAATTGGCTACAGTAGACCTGGACTGGCGACTGCCAGTGAAATTGTACTATGGACTAGAGCTGGGGTTGGATGAGCTCCAGGCCCTGATTGCTCATAGCGCCAATGCCACGGATGCAGCCAGCTTTTTGCAGGAATATCGCCAACGCTGCCATAAACGGCTGCTCGGTCAACAGCGTATACGCAACCGGGCCCATTACTACAGCTGGCGCCTGGAACAGAACAATCAAAGCGGATCTGGCAAGGCAAAAACCACTCCGCAATCCTGGCTGCGTCTGAAGAGACGTTGCGAACAGTTGCTGGAGAATAATGCCGGTATCTACACCATGGAGGAACTGGCTCAACTACTCCGTCTGAACAAGACTTCGGTCAAGCGTCGCATCGATAAAGTCCGCCGCTATTTGGCTAGCAAAATGAAAGGAGAGCATATCGCATGGAAAAAAATCCGTCCAACAGCCTGAAACCGGGACCGGACCCGTTTAGTCCCCTGCTGCAACAGATTTTATCCGGTCAAACAAGGTTCAAACCGGGGTTAGATTTGTACGCCTATCAAACCGTCCTGGACGACTGGAATGCGGCCTGCGAGATTTTGGCCGAAAACAGCCACTCGACCCGGTTTGTCTACCGTCAGCAGCACATTCATCCGGATCGACAGTGGTTTTGCGCCCCCAATGTGGCGTTCCGTTCCGAAAGCGTGGGCATTATTTACTCCGACATCGTGCCTTTGGCGCAGGATTGCGTTCTAATTGAACTGAGCCAGGATGAGCGCCGGCGGTCCCTTTTATTGGAACCGGGCGCAAAAAACCGCAACAAAATCGAGATTTCGCTTTACAAGGAAGCCGACCTCGTAGAAAAATTGTTCCTACAGAAACGAACCAGCTGGGATCTGGATCAATTGATCCCCGGTGCATACCGGTTGTTACTCGGCAAACAAAAATCGTTTCAGTTTGTTATCCAGGAATGAAAGTGAAGATCGTATCCAAGGGTGAAGTCAACATCGTCAAGGTTGAAGGCGCCATCAAATCAGGTGATGAATACAGCCTGGCAGAGAAAATGGAGAACTACATCAAACCAAATGTAGCCCCCAAATTTATCATTGACATGAAGAAGGTGCCCTTTGTCAACTCAGCGGCCCTCGGCGTTTTTCTGAATATTTATAAGCATGTTGACGGTTTGAATGGTCGGCTTGTTTTTTCGGGCCTCAATTCCGATGTTGAAAACCTGATGGAAATCACAAAACTAGCCTCTGTTTTTGAGATTTTCAAGAGCGTGGAAGAAGCCCTCGACAGTTTTGATTTTTAGCCCCGCCAGACGGTTGCGCTTACTAAAACAGCAGCCTTCGTCTTTGCGCTGACTATTTATAATAGAATTCGCCTGTGTCCGGGTTCAGCAGCAGTTTGCGATCGCCCGGGGGTGCTTTGCTTGCAGCAGTCCCTGAGCTCGTTTGTTGCGTCTGCGAGTTTTGCCCGGGAATAGTTGTATCCGGGTCCCGCTCTGTTCCCTGCAAATGCTCTACCCCGGTTCGAACCCCTTGCGCGGGGGCAGCGGTTTGACGGATTCCGGATGGAAGACTCAATTCCGGGTTTGCAGTCGCTGGATCATGAGTGGTTTTTGGCTGGCCCCGGGTACTTTTAGCTTGCGCGCTGGATAAGCCCGCCTTCTCCGGCGATTGATAATCTGGCCGCGTCCTGGCGCGATCCTGGTGCAATTGGCCGCTCAACCCGCCTGGATTGTTTTTTTGCAAGGCCCGCAGCAAACGCTTTTCGGAATGCGCCTGGACGAGCGGTATTTGCCTTTCCAGATGTTTGTCCTGCCCGCTCAAGTCAGAACGCTGCCAAATATCCTGCTGCATGCCAAAGCGTGCATAGAGCAAACTGATCATGAATGCCAGCAAGAGTGCCAGCCAATTCGTCTGGGCCACCATTTCGTCCCAAAGCAAAACCGGCAAAAACACAAAAAAACCAAAAACAATAATTGGTACAAAGATCGGGATGGTCAGACCGCCGAGGCGCAGAATGGATGGTCCCCGAAAGATAAACAAAATCCACAATAAAATCCAGACATGCAATTCAGCCATCGCATAAAAAAAAGAACTCTCCGTGTTCCAGATCAATACACCAAGGGTTGCGCCCAGAGAGCTGACGAACAGCATACCCAGCAGGGGGCCGGACCCAAATTCTCGTTCCAGCAGCAAACCGGCGGCCATAAACAGGGGCATGGAAAAAAACCAGCCGGCCGATGAAGGAAAAACCAGCACGGCTGTCAGCAGAGTCCAGGGATTCTCTGCATTCCAGAAATCGGATGGGCTGATCATCAGCACACGCAAGGCTGACTCACTTTGCATTCCAAATAAAGGCAGCACCAGGGTCACACCAATATGCAGGATCGACAGGAGGCCCAGCATACCCAGTGTGGTACGGGACTGACGTAGAAAAACGGGCATAGTCACTGAAAGCCGGCAAGGCCTGTAAATGTCAAGTCTCTGCGAATACATTCGAATCCGTACGTCAGGACCCGGGCAATCAAAACCAGGGCCTGCTTGTCAGACTGTTTCGCCGACCGTCAGCAAAGTGCCGCTCCGGCGGCACTTGTCTTTCCGGGCTGTACAGCTGCATAGGCAATCAGTAAATAGCACTTGCCGCGCCAGCCGCACTGTAAATAATGGCGACTCCGGGCCAGTAGCTCAGTCGGTTAGA
>JAGRNA010000196.1 GCA_020441005.1 Leptospiraceae bacterium | reverse complement strand
GAGCCATTTCCCCGACCATGCCGCCGGCCTGGATTGTATCGATTTGTCTGCGTTCGGATGCGGCATTTTTTTGCCAGACTCCAAGCTCGCCTTCCAGCACAATATACAATTCGGTGCTTTGCTCCCCCTGGCGCATGACAACCTCATCCTGGGCGAAATTTTGCTGTAGCTGCGCGACCAGATGCTCTGGAAAACTATCATCGGTGGCAAAACTCATTTCATACAAGGCACCGCTGATGTGTTCATCCGGTTCACCAATTACGGCTTTGCCCTCATCTTGCAGGCGCAAATCCAGGTCTGTTTGATGCTTGCGGGCATCATAAATCCGAATGCGGCGACTCAAATCCAGAATGGCCCGCCGGGCTAGCTCCGGTTGAATGCTGATGGAGTTCAGGAAATCAGCGGCATCCCATAGCACAAAATGGGCTCCGGGGTAGGCCCCCACAGCTCCCGAGTGACTGCGTTGTAGCAATACATCCTCCAGGCCAATAAAACATTCTGCATAATAGTTTTCGTACAAGTGCCGGCCGGGTAGCAGTTCTATTTTACGGCGACACTTGCCTTCTAACAGGCCTATGACATAACGTGCTGGTGTTTGCGGCCGATGGCGATAGATTGCCTGATAGCGATCCGATTCGCTGAGAATGCCTTTCCGAATAAATTGCTTGAGTTCCATTGTAGTATTCAGCTGACGAACGATTTGTTCTACTCATCAAAGTCGGCCGGATCCTCGCCATAATCAAAGGTAATTTCTTCGCCCGCTTTGATGAGCCGCCGGGCGTACAGTTGATTGCCGTCAAACTCGGCATTGGGCCGGTTGGAATGGTTTAAATAGCGTAGCTTGTTGCGTCCGCTGATACCGTACTCCAGACCATCTTCATCCGTGATCCACAATACATAGGTGCCATTTCGTTTGGCTACCGGTCCCTCATAGCTGCCGATCAAGCTGCCTTTGGTTATGGGGGCCCGGGCAAAGACACCTTTGCCATGAATCGGCGACTGCAAGACCTGGACTTTTTGCATTTGATTTTGCCCTGAAACAGAAGACACCATGTCACCCAGTATGAGGCAGTAAGGATGCGGGTCAAGTCATTGCGAATCAGACCGGGTGACCAATTGTATATTACTAAAATAGCTGGACGCTCTGAGCCACAGAACATGTTGCAATTCTCTGGCAAAATCATTCATGCGTTTGACAGCGATGCGCGGTTCGTCACGGCCAAAATCGGGCATACCCAAAAGCACCAGGTCTGTCTGACTGGAATTCTCGATAATAATATCCTTAAAATTCCGGGAATTGCGCGGATTGAAGATTACCTTGACGGAACCGCTCAAGCGAGCTTCCAGCAGGGTATGCTGCAGTGTGTGCTGCAAAAGAGGTAGCTGCCGCTCCTCGGAACCGATTGCCAAAAATCTTTTTTCAGCATCCTGCCATTCCGCCGCGCTGTCCAAAAAACGCAGCAGAGCCAGTCCCAGGGACACATTATTGCCCTGGCCCGACCACCAGACATCAATACTGCGTTTTGCGCTTAATTTGCGGACCCTGGATTGATCAAAAAGAAGCACATTGTAGTCGAGTTCGGCAAAGGACTGGACCAGTCGCGCAAAGCGCTCGGCTTTCCCCAAACTGCGTGCGTGGCCCAATAAAACTGTGTTGGGTTCTGCCCCGGATATACCATGGAATCGGGCAATCTGTTCCATGGTGGTATATATATCGCGACACTCGATCCGGCGGGTAAATATACCGCGCCAATCATCGCTATCACTAAGGACCACTTCCTGGTGACGGGGCAGGAATCGATCCTTGCTGGTTTCTTTCAGATCAAAATTGGATACGATCCCGCGATTATGCACCAGGGCGTCTGCCAGGCGCACCAGCTCCGGACGGGCATCGGCTCCGCCACTAAACAGAATCATGTTTGGGCGCCAGTTGCGCTGGTGGATGCTGTTACGGTTCAGGATATACAAGCCATTTTGCACCAATTGGGCCCAGAAACCCTCCCAGGCATCGCCGCGGTCGAGCACCAGCTGACGCCTTTTGAGATGCACAAAGACCAAAGTCATCACCAGAATGGCGCCAAACATCGCCAGTATATCGAGCTGAATCATTACAATGATACAAGTTAGAATACCGATCAGACTGACACTGCGCGGAATCTTGAAATCCGGTCGAAAATCGGGGCTGACCCAGGATTCGACGAAGCAACTGATGTTAATAAAGCCGTACGACATGATGAAAAACATGGAGACGATCCGGGCAATAATATCGAGTTCACCAATTAGAATGCCCGCTTCCGCAATGATTAGACAAACGAGCAAGGCAATGCGCGGCTCCCGGTCCGGGCCGAAGCCCAGTCCCAGAATACGGGGGGTAATCCCGTCATGGGCTGTGGCCTGTAATATGCGCGGGGCTCCGAGCACGCTGCCCATGGCCGAGGACAGGGTGGCGCCCCAAATGCCGCCCAACAGGATCTCGTTGGACCAGGCAATCGAATTCAGGATGGCCGGATTAGAGCTCAATTCAGTCAAGGGTACATACAGGCTTAGAAATACAGTCAGACTGACATAGACCAAAAGGCCAAACAGGATAGCACTCAGAGTGCCAATCGGTATGGAATTGCGGGGATCTTTCAAGTCGCCCGACATGGCCACACCGGCGGTGAAACCGGTTACAGCAGGGAAAAAAATGCCGAACAGCTCGCCAAAGTCGAATTCGCGTTGTTGCCAGGCGAGGGCAGTCGTCTGCAAGGGCGGGTTTTGCAATGCCCAACCGAAGACGGAAACAAGCGATAAACCGATAGTAACTAAAATAATATATTGGGTTTTGATGGCTAGATTGGTACTGATCAAGGTAATCACGGCCACAGCGGCTAAGGCCAGACTGGCCGTCCATCGAATTTGATTGAGGTCTGCTGCAAGGCCCAGATAGGATAGCAGACTTTCAGAAAAACCAATCAAATAGAGACTGGTGCCGAAGGACATGCCAATGAACAGGGCCAGACCCAGGGTGCCACCGATAGACAAGCCCAGGCTGCGCGAAATGATATAATAAATGCCGCCGGCATGTATTTTTTTATCGGTTGCTATCGAGGCCACCGACAGGCCCGTCGTGATGGAGATGATATGTGCGACCAGAATGATTAAAAGAGTCATCCATAAACCGGCTTGTCCGGTAATCCAGGGCAAGCGCAGGTACATGATGACGCCCAGAATTGTCAGAATGGAGGGAGTAAACACGCCGGCAAAGGTGCCAAAACGCCCACTGGCATTCTGGAGGGCGGAGCTGGTGCTGGATGTCTCTGGGTTCATCGGAATTTTTCTCTATGGTCTGCTCGGGGCGGTCCGGTTTGATTTTGAAGTGGTCCTTTGATGGAGTTGATTCACTGCGCTATGCATCCCGGGCTGGTTACTGCCCGTTTGCGCTCGTGGTCCGGGGTTGATAGCGCGCATACAGTACCATTGAACTTTGCCAGGCACGATCCCGCCAGTGAATTTTACCACTCAGATGGTACCATGCAATCCGCAGCCATTGCAAATAATCGCTCCAGCTTTTAAAACGGGATCGTGATTTCAACAGTTTGGCTCCGAGTCCAAAATCGACCGGGTAAAATATTTTAATTACCTGAAAGTCAAATTGTTCCAGCAGACGTCTCAGATTGCTACTGGAATAATACACAAAATGGCCTGGCAAATAATAATGATAGCTGGAGCCGGCCCGGCGTGCCTGGCGACCATTAAAATTGGCCGTTTGCAGGACCAAAAGAGCGCCAGGTTTGGCAATCCGGGCCAGAGCAGACAGTGCCGCCCGGGGATCCGGTAAGTGCTCTATGACCTCTATCAGTGTGATAATGTCAAATTGGCTGTCGGGCCAAATCCCGGCCGTTACTTCTCCCTGACGCACGTCCAGGCCCTGTGAGCGCGCGTACTGAACCGCGTATGGGGATATGTCCAGACCAGCAGATTGATAGCCCCATTCCCGGGCACTGGCCACGAATCCGCCGAAGGAACAGCCGACATCCAGAAAAGCGGACGGCGGTTTCTGAAAGCGGGCAATTTGTTTCAATCGGGCGCGCCAGACATAACGGTCGTATGCAAGCTGGCTGCGTTCGTCCCGATAGCTATATTCCGCTTTGCCGGTATAATAATCCGCTGTGTATAGTCCGGCTAGTTCGACCGGGTAACGCGCCTGTCGTTGCAATCCACAGGCGGGGCAAACCAGAATTTCCAGAGCGGGAACAAAGCGTTCGATGCGATATAGAAATTGCATGGGAGTCTGACAAACCGGGCAATCCGGAAAGGAATCCATGCAACGCAGTAAACCAGGTCGAACGAGTTTGACAATTCAAATTGTTCTTTTCTTGCCTTCCATATTTGTTGTCTTTTCCTGGTATCAAGACAAAGTCGGCCCCGGGGCTGGTCAATTTCCCTTGCTATGATCAAATCATTTCCATTGCTCCGCACCGGCCTTGAGATAAAAAGATACAGGTCTGTATGAATCAAGGCATGACCAGCGCAGCAGTCCCGCAGTCGAATGTTCTGACGACCAGTGATGCCAACCGGATAGAGCGTATTATCACTGAACTTTTTTTGGATCGCCAAATCAGCATACTCAGCGCGCAGGCTCGTTCCAGTAGCGCGCGGATTCGCGATTATCAACAGAACCGCATAGAACTTGTGCATTCTCTTGAACGGCAACAGGCCTATATCCTGATGGTCGATCATAACGGGCATGATTTTTTTTTGAAGTGTAGAACCCTGGAACATGGTGACCAGGTCAGCATTCTGCAACCCGAGCGTATTCTGATCAAGCCCGGTCAGCGGCGCGAGGTGCGCCATCGTATTGACGAAAATAATGCCGATCAAGCGCAGGTGCGCAATATTATGCTGTATGGCGATTTTTTAAAATCTTTTGCGGTACTGCAGCCAAAACGAGATAAGCAAATCAGAATCAGTGAAGTGGCCTTGCGTGAGATTATGCCATTGGATATTCACGTTGAATTTGTATTGCGCAAGTCGGCCCATATGAACCTGCGCATGCGCAGTATGTCGCGGCAGCAACTCCCCATTTTTGTACCAGACAAAAACAATCCCGGTAATTGGTATGGTGGTGATGAATATACATTCATTACTTTTCAGGATTATGAAAAGCTGATGCGTTCCGAGGAGCGCAATCGCAATTTTTTGAGCGAGATTTGCGAACCACTCCGTTATAAAGATGAAATAACTTTTGGCTATGTCCAGGTAACCTCGTTGGAAAACCTGAATATCGGTCATTATAAAGTCGTCCAGCATGTGGCCAGGCAGCTGGAGAGTTTTATCATAAAAAATCAGCAAATCCCGGTTTTGAAGTCTGCGGGGCAGGTGGTGGATGTAAGCCGAAACGGTCTGGCTTTTACCCATCCCATGCAAAAAGATATTTTCCAGAAGTATCAAAAT
>JAGRNA010000195.1 GCA_020441005.1 Leptospiraceae bacterium | reverse complement strand
GCCGCAGGTCGCCGTCGGTGACAATCCCGATCAGCTGGCCCCGCTCGTCCACTATCATGACGCCGCCCAGGTTAGGTCCATTTTCGGCTGCCAGCAGCTCTGGAATCGAAGCCTGCACGCTTAGCATCGGAATTCCCTGATCCAGCTGCAACAGATCATCCACTTTTAAAAGCAGGCGCTTGCCTAATTGGCCGGCCGGATGAAAGAGGGCAAAATGCTCCGAATTGAAACCTCGCATGCCGATCAGGGCGGCTGCCAGTGCATCCCCGATGACCAGCGCAACAGTGGTCGAGGCTGTGGGCGCCAGATTCAAGGGGTCGGCTTCCTGGGCGACCCGGGCATTAATGATTACATCGGCCAGGCTGCCAGCTGTTGAGTCGGCATTCCCCAGGATGGCGATGATCGGAATCTGCATTTTTTGTACGACTCGCAGCATGGAAGTAACTTCTTCGGATTCGCCGCTTTTGGCAATCACCAGCATTATGTCATTGGATTGCAGGCAGCCTAAATCGCCATGCAACGATTCCCCGGGATGCAAAAAAAAGGCCGGTGTTCCGGTGGAAGAAAAAGTGGCGGCCATTTTTTGGCCGATCAGACCGGACTTGCCCATACCGGTGACGACCAGTTTACCCTTGCAGTTCAAAATCAATTCCAGGGCTTTGGTGATATCGCCGGCATTCAGGTATTCGCGATTGTTGGCCAATTCTGTGATTTGTTGATTGTAACTGGTTAGAAACAGATCAAACAGCTTTTGTTCTTTTTCCATGCCTGCGCTCCTTGCCAAATCCGGGGGACTATTCAACGACCCGCTCTAAATCCGCAATATCCAGTTCTGCCGAGATGGTGCGATTGAATAGCTGATAGGTGATATAGATTCTGGTTTTGTTTTTTATTTTGCGCACGATTGCTGTATGTCCTTTCAGCGGTCCGAAATGAATTTGCACGCGCTGGCCGGGCGGAAATTTTTTTTGTGCGTTGCTTTCCAGGTTTTGGCCTTGCTCTACCAAATACCGGATTGCCTGGATCTCGCCCTCACTGATCGAAACTGCGGTTTCGGCGCGCTTGATGAAATCTACGCTGCCGGCCAGGCTCAAAACCGGGATGTATTCGCTTTTATAATGAATTTTTATAAATAGATAGCCCGGAAAGAGGGGTTGGTGCACCAGCTTGATTCGGTCTGACCACTTGCGTTTGCGTGAAATCTCGGGTAGATAGTGTTCGATTCCCTTTTTCGTCAGCAGGGTGGCTAGAGTTCTTTCATGCCTGGGCATGGTACGCAAGACATACCAAAGTCGCTCTGACTGGTCGACCGCCGTGTTGTGATGTAAAGGTATGGGACTGGAGTTCATCAGCTGAAATGATCGTCCCCCTTGTTGTCCGGGTCACTCTGGTCGGCGGGGCAGGCAATGATGTCCAGCGCGCGCAGATCTACATTGCATTTGCTGCGCTGTAGATCGGGCCACTGCGATGCGTGACATGTTCCCCGGGCCGGTCGCAGGGCAACTGTGTTCGTGATTGTCAGACTCTGTCCGGCAGCGATGTCCTCGCGAGCGTATAGTCCCCTGCGTCCATACAGCCGCGCGCCCTCCTCGGCAGGTCGGCATTGGCGTCCGGTGACAGGACCGGAGCGGCTTGCCTGGATTTCATCTAAAATAGAGCGTAATTGGGCCAAATCTGTCGGGGTGGCTGAAATGGCGTGGTCGGCGCCTGGCAGAGACCTGTCCAGGGTAAAATGTTTTTCAATCACAACAGCGCCGAGGGCTGCAGCGTGAGCGCTGACCCCCATACCCATTGTATGATCGCTTAAACCACACAGACAATGGAACTTTGCGGCCCATTGCACGAGCAGGGCGGGTTGATAATCGCCGGGTTGGGCTGGATAGGCGGATACGCACTCCATGAGCACAATGTTTTGCTCCGCATGGGCCTGCATGAATGCGTCAATTTCGGGCTCGGTGCAGGTCCCGCTGGATACCAGCCATGGCATGGGCGCGAGCACGCGCCTGGCATCCGCCTGCAGGATTGGATTACTGACCTCGCAGGAAGCGATTTTCAGGGCGACCGGATCCAGGCTGGCGTAGAGCTCGAGGGAGGGCAAATCAAATACGGAAGCCATAAAATCAATCTGGCGATCCCGGCAATGCTGACGTACACGCTGCCAATCGCTTGCATCCAGTTCAAAACGGCGAAAAAAATCAGCCAGGCTGCCCGGCCCCAAATCGCCCAGCTCGGCGGCCGGATGAATGAAGTGATCCGTTTGGAAGATCTGGAACTTGGCCACATTCGCGCCGGACTTTTTGGCCGCATCTATCAGTCGCAGCGCTTGATCAAGCTGGCCATCGTGATTCAATCCGATCTCTGCGATCAGACAAACTGGTTGGTCAAAGGCGACTGTGCTATGTTCCAGTGCGAGGGACATAAATCCGGGAACTGTGGGCCTAATTTTCCTGGCGCAAGTGGTTGATTTTGTCACGCAAAATGGCGGCCTTTTCAAAATTCTCGTTTTCGACAGCATTTTGCAGTTCCAGCTGCATACGTTCGATTTCGCTACCCCCGGCCGGGATATCGGTATCACTGTCCGGTTCTGAGTTTTGTTGCGTCTGCGATTCTGTCCTTTGTTCGGCTCCAATGATGATGGCGCTTTCGGTATATACGCGGGGGTGCATATAGATCGGGCAATGACAGCGGATAGCGACGGCGATGGAATCCGAGGGTCGGGAATCCATTTCAATGATTCCTTCGCGATTCTCAAGCACAATGCGTGCGTAGTAAATACTGCCGATCACATCGTTGACAATCACATACAGAACCTTGGTTTCCAGCTCATCAAGCATGTTAATCATCAGGTCATGCGTATTAGGTCGTGGTGGTCGACTGCCCTCCAGGGCGCTGGATATGGAATAGGTTTCCAGGGGACCGATAAAAATCGGCACAACCTTCTGGCTCTCGATATCAATGGCTTTCAGGAATATTGCAAAGCCCACATTGGTGATGGAAACATCCGAGATTTCTACTTCCAGGGCATCGGGTGGATTCATAATACACAAGTGGCAGCCTGGAACTCCTGGCATACAAAGAAACCAAATTTTTTTTTCCGGTCACTGTTCAGGGTTTGCGCCATTCTATCCAGAACCGGCTTTCCGGGGTGCGGCGGCTCTGGAAAACTCCATCTACATGCCACTGGATGCGCATTTTATAGGGAAACTCGGCCGGCTGTGGTTTGCTGCGCTCCCTTTTTTGTTCTTTCAGCATGCTGACCAGGTGTCCACCGAGGTAATCAAAGCACCAAAAAAAATCCCGACCAATACGCTTGCCTTCCATGGGCTGCGAGTAGCGGTGTCCGGATTGATCCTCCAGTTCCAGATGGCAATGCAAGCCGGTCTGGATCGCCTTTTGCTCGGTCTTGCTCAGCGGTCGGTTGAACCGGACCCATAAACCGGGCGTTTCGCGCGTGTGAAAATACATATAGTATCCCAGATCGAACCAGGTTTGGCTCTTATATTCCGGAATCTGTGGCCGGAAATGTTGCCGGACCGCAATGCGCTCGCTGCAATGATCGGCGCTCATGCGGTTACAAAGGTAGCTGTCACTGATGGCCAGTTTTTCTGGCTGACATTGCAGCCCGTTCAGAGTAAAAAAAACAATCAGGGTGCGCGCAGCATAGACAGTCTGCCGCCAAATGCGATGCTGTTCCCGGTGATTAACGTTCATTTTGCATGATCGTTCGTAAATCGCCCAGCGCTGTCAATACCGGTTTTTGCAAAAAGAAAGGCGGAGTGGATTTCATTTGCCGGGCGCCCAGGGGATCGAATGTTAACAGGACTGACGCATAATGACCTTCGTCGATATAAATGTTTTCGGGCGCCGGTTCGCGCCGCAAGCCAACGACTTGCCAGGCGTTCACATAGCCCCCCTCCAGTTCAATCGCCGCTTCTCCGTCGGTTCCGGGTCTGTGTTGGGCTATCCGGCGGGCGAAATCCAGCAGATGCCTGGTTTCAAAGGATTTTTGAAAACTGATGATTTTTAGTACTCTTTTGGTGCTCAGTTTTCCAAAATCCAGGTCGCGACCATTGATCAGGCTCCGGCTTTCGTAATCGATGCGTCCGATTTTTTTTTCCAGGCGCCGCAGGCTTTGTAAATAAACCGCGGGATCGTCAAAGAATAGCAACACGTACCATCGGGCCCGCGGCTGGATTGTATGGCTGAATAGCCACCGAAGCATATCGCGCAGTAAAAAGCGGCGGACTCTACTGGCAAGGTCCTTTTGATGCGGTTTTTATATGACTTCCAGCGCGGCGTTATTTTCCTGTCAATCGGCATGGCGCGTGAAAACGAAATTGATTTCAGTACGGCTCGCAAGCAGTTGATGGATCAAATTGAAGCCTGGCAAAGTAAAAGTCAGAGCGGACTGGTTGAACTGCCGCGCTTTCAACTGAGCCAGGGTGAAACCAGCTTTGTTTTTGGAGTGCCCAAACTGGATGGTGCTGCCATCTTCCAGGCCCTGGAAATAATAAAGAATCATAGCCCGCGCGTATATGTGCATACACTAGAGCCGGGCTATACGATTTTTCAGGACGGGGAGGCTGGTCAGCTGGGTACCAAATTTCGTTTTGTATACATCGGCCAGCAAAAACGCATCGAAGTCAGTCATAGCGGCAATTTTATTCCCGCCGAACTGGAGTGTTGCCTGCGTTTGTTCGAGGCCTTTGCCGCCAGTCCCGCGAGTCAGAATCCCTCCGAGCAATTGCGGGCTCTGGGGGTGCCTGTTTATCGGCGCAAGTCAAAGGCAGCGGTTCAACCGGCCGAATGCGTCGCTGATTTGAATCAGCGCTACAACCTGGCCGGCTACGACCAGACCAAGGAAGCGGTGCTGGAGAACGTGATCCTGCCGCTTTGTCGACCGGAGATGTTTCATGCCGTTGCCGAACTGACCCGTGGCAGCAAGAGCGGCGTGCTGCCCAAAGCAGTGCTATTTGAAGGGCCGCCCGGGGTAGGCAAAACCAGCATGGCCAAATTGATTGCAGCCGAAACCGGAATTCCATTGGTTTATGTTCCAGTAGAGAACATTACGAGTAAATACTATGGTCAATCAGCCCAAAACATGGCCCAAATTTTTGAAATTGCCAGCGCCTACGAACAGGTGATTCTCTTTCTGGATGAAATCGATAGCCTGGGTTTGTCCCGCGAGGGCGGCCTCTTTGAGGCCAGCCGGCGTATACTGTCGGTTTTGCTGCGCAAGATTGACGGCATGGATGCCAGGCCCGGGGTGATCACCATTGGAGCTACAAATCGGCGCGACGATCTGGACAGGGCGCTGCTCTCGCGTTTTGATACGATTATCAATTTTCCGCTGCCCAATAGCGAGGAACGCGCCGCCATATTTGCGCGTTACGCGCGCCAACTATCCGAAGCGGAACGCAAGCAACTGGGTGCTGTGAGTCCAGGTTTGTCAGGGCGCAATATTGAAGACATATGCGAGTTTGTGGAACGCCGCTGGTCGCGTCAGTTATTGGTCGAGAAGCGATCCCTGGATGCGCCACCCTTTGCCATGTACGAGCAGGTTTGTCAGGAACGCCTCAGCGCAATGCAAAACCCTGCTCTTTAAGGGCGGCCACAATCCGGTCAAGAATTTGATTGAGTTCCTGGTTCTGGATCGATGCATCCGGTTTTTGGCAGGTGAAGCGATAACTGACCGATTTTTGGCCGGTCGGCAGGGTCGCGCCATGAAATTCAGTCAGGTAGTCGATGCGCTTTATCTCCGGAATCTGCAGGGCGCGCACGATTGCAACGGGTCGATGCGAACCCTCGTTGGCGTCGAGTAACACAGAAATCTCAAAGCGTGAATCCGGGTGTACGGAGGGCGCGGTGAAGCGGTGCATTTTGCGAATCTTTTCACTGAATTCATATATTGCGTTAAAATCCAGCCGGGCGATGAAAACAGGCCTTTTCAGTTGATATTGCTCCGCCATCTGTGGATGCAGCAGGGCGATCGTACCAAACTGAAACCCCGGATCCAGCCGGCTTTGAATCCCGGCCAGACTATGCGGATGAAAACCGGCATACTGGTCCGCGGGTAGTTCGGCGAGTTGCATTTCGCCGCACCAGGTTTCCAAAAGCCCGAGCACGCGTGTTTGAAAGGCGCGCATTGCCTGGTAGGTGCGCTCCATCGGGTTTACGGTAGCATGATCAGTCCCGTCCGCCGTCGACTGGTCGGCGATCAGTTCCAGGATATCGAGCGCCGGTATTTCCACAGGCAAAGGGCCGGCGCTGAGCGCAGCTTCTTTTTGCAGTGGCCTTCCAGAGTGGTAGTAAATCCGGCCCAGCTCAAAAAGCTTGACCGCATCGAATCGATCCTGATTGTTATGTGCCTGGTGCAACAAGCCGGGAATTTGCGACATACGCAGCTCGGGCTGGTCGCCAAAAACCGGGTTGGCCAATCTGACCGGCTGCCAATCGGGCGGCACAAAATGACGGTTTTCCCCGCTACTGGCAAAGGAATAATTGTAAGTCTCGCTATAGCCCAATTCAGCCAGATGCCGCTTGAGTTGATGTTGTAACTGACGTCTCCGATCAGGAGCGCTTGCTTGCAAGGGGACCGCCGGGGGGAGCGGGGTAATATTATCGTAGCCATGGATGCGGCCGATTTCTTCGACGATGTCCTCGGGAATGGTCACATCGTACCAGGCGCGCCAATGCGGTACCTTGATTTTCCAAAGGCCTTTGTCGTTTTCAAGCGCAAAGCCCAGGCCGGTCAGAATCTTTTTAACAACCGCCGGTTTGATTGCGAAACCCAGGCGGTCGCACAGAAAGCTGTGTTTGAGTTGCAGTTTGCCCGCCGGTTTTGGACTATAGAGCTGGCCTGTGATCGGTGAGGATTGCAAACTCAACTCTGGTAAAGACGCAGCGATCAGGGCGCTCAGACGCTGCAGCGCGGCCCTGGCCTTGAGCGGATCCTGACCTTTTTCAAAGCGCTGCGAAGAATCCGTGCGCAAACCGCTCACGCTGACGGTGCGCCGAATTTTTTCGCGCGGAAATGTCGCCGATTCTAAAAAAAGATTGCAGGTATTGTCCTGGATTGCGCTGCCGGCCCCGCCCATTATGCCGCCCAGTGCCACTGCTCGCGCCTTTTTGCCGCTGCCATCCGTAATAATGATACTGTCCGCGGGCACCTGGTATTCGTTATCGTCCAGGGTGCGGATCTTTGGCAGAGGATAGTCCTTGCCGGTTAGCTGGACTCCGATTTCTTTTTCTTTGAGAGAGTCGGCATCAAAGGCATGATTGGGTTGACCGCTTTCAAACATGACATAATTGGAAGCGTCCACAATGTTGTTGATCGGTCTTTGACCGATGGCCTGCAAGCGTATGCGCATCCAGATCGGGGATGGTCGGACCTGGATTTTGCTCAGATGCATGCCAAAGTAGGCGTGGGCCGCGCCCTTATGACAGACAATCGTCTTTTGAGGCAGCGCGCGGGATACTTGTAAATTTTTACTGTTTGTCGCCAGCATGGCCGGGTCCGTTATTTTCAATTTGCGGCCAAAAATGGCGGCTAGCTCGCGGGCGAATCCGAAATGACACCACAGGTCCGGTCGGTGGGTGATGGACTTGTTGTCAATATCCAGTACAGTATCCTGCAGGGGCCATAGATCGAGCAACGCTTGTCCCGCTTTGCTGCAATCATCTGGCAGAACTTGTTCGATCTCCCACAGACCCGATCCTGCGCCAAAGACAGGTTCCAGGCCTAGCTCTGTGGTGGAGCATAGCATGCCGTTCGACTCGACACCGCGTAGTTTGGCCTTCTGAATAGTTATGGGCTGATTTCCGGGCCCGGGCAGGCTGGCGCCGATTTTGGCCAGCGCCACCCACAAGCCGGGACGCACATTAGCGGCTCCGCAAACGATTTGCTGCAAACTGGCGGAACCAACATCCACCTGACATACCTGCAGTCGATCCGCATCTGGATGTGGAGCGACTGATTCTACCCTGGCCAGGACGACCCCTTTCAGATGATCAAAGGTTTTACTGGCGTCCTCCACCTCGCAGGTTGCCAAAGTCAATCGGTTGACGACCTCGGCGGTATCCAGGTCTTCCAGTTTTACATAATCATTCAACCAGTTCAAAGAGAGTTTCATTACTACTATTACCCGCGTTTAGAATTGTTTCAGGAAGCGCAAATTGCCTGACATGAAATAGCGGATGTCCTTAATGTTATACCGCAGCATGACCAGCCGGTCCAGTCCCAGCCCAAAGGCAAATCCGTTCCAGCGCTGCGGATTGATGCCGTTCAGTTGCAGCACATTTGGATGGACCAGGCCGCAGGGCAAAAGCTCGATCCAACCGCTTTGTTTGCAGGTTTGGCAACCGCTGCCGCCGCACATCAAACAGCTGGCATCCAGCTCAAAACCGGGTTCGACAAAGGGAAAGTATCCCGGACGCAGGCGCACAGCCAGCTCTCGCTCGAAAAATGTAGACAAGAAACTCTTCATAATGTGAATCAGGTTGGCCACCGATATATTCTCGCCGATCATCATGCCTTCCACTTGATGAAAAGTGTTTTCATGAGAGGCGTCGGTTTCTTCGTAACGAAATACCCGGCCGGGTGCAATAATTCGAAAAGGCGGCGTCAGGACCTGCATGGATCGCACCTGGACACACGAAGTATGCGTGCGCATTAAATTGCCGTCCTGGGTCCAGATGGTGTCTTGCATGTCGCGGGCGGGATGATCGGCGCTAAAATTCAGGCGCTCAAAGTTGTTGGCGTCGCTTTCCACTTCCGGCCCATCCATGATAGCAAAGCCCATTCGGCTGAATATGTCCTCGACTTCGGCCTGTATAATAGAGACGGGATGCAGACTGCCGCGCGGTGCATTCAAGGGACGCAAGGCATCGAAACGCTGCTGCTTGATGTGCTCCTGCAAAGCGGACTGTTTCAGCGCAGAGCGCTTTGCCTGGTGTAAGGAATCCAGTTCCTGGCGCAACTGATGAGCTTGCTGGCCGGCGCTGCGGCGCGTTTCCGGATCCAGATCCTTAAGACCCTTGAGCAAAAGGGTGATGGATCCTTTTTTGCCCAGGAAGGCGTAAAAATGGCTTTCCAGATCGGCTTCATTCTGGCAGACTTCCAGGGACGCAAAGGCCTTCTCGCGCAAGGCATGCAGGGACTCGATAAATGAGCTTGGGACAGGCTCGTTGGTGCTCATGGTTGTGTGCCAGTCCGACCAGGTGAGCGGGGCTGTCAAGTCCAAGCGCACTGCGGGAATCGAGCCTGAAAAGCAAATAGTTTTAGAGTATGATATATGAGAAATATCATCCACTGTTCTGAGTTATGTCATATCATTTGGCTTGCCGCTCGGGTATATAAAACCCGGTGGTCGAAGTCTGCTCTCTTCTTCACTCTATAAACAAAGCAGCCGACTGCCATGAACAAGACTGCAGGAGGTCTATATCATGAAAGTAGCAAAAAGGATTCTATTCACTGGAATCATTAGTGTGTTCTTGCCTGCTTTTTCTCTGTGGGCAACGAATGGTACCGAGATGGCCGCGTATGGTGCGCGCTATGCCGGAATGGGCGGGGCGAACTTGGCCCTGGGGGGCTCCTTGATGGATCTGCAATCCAATCCGGCGCATCTGGCCGGTCTGGACGAGACCTCGCTCGAAATCGGAGCCGGTTTTTTAACGCCCTACCTGAAATATAAAGACACCTTTCTGGATCAGGATCAGGACCTGGCATACACAAACGAAAAAACTTCAGAAAACAGTATGTTTCCGGTGCCTTACATGGGCTTCACAACCGGATTGACTCGCGACATCGGTTTTGGCCTGGCCCTGTACGGTCAGGGCGGTATTGGCGCCAATTTCAAGGGCATCACGAGGCCCCTGAATGATCCGGGACAATCACCGATCACCTTGAACCAAAAAATGGGACAGACCTTGCCCTTTATTGGTCATCGTAAAAACATTACCGAAAATACCTTCTCTGAATTATCCATTGGTCAACTCACACCGGGTATGGCGATTCGCTTTGGTGATTTTAAAATCGGTCTCGGCATTGACGCGATTTTCAGTCAACTCGAGTTCCGCTACACATTTAGCGATCCCACCAACTCCCTGGAGTTGCCCGGCGCTGGTTATCGTTACAAGGGCGATGATGCCTACGCGTTGAGCGGCAAGATCGGCATGGCCTACGATATAACCGACTGGGTCACCGTGGCCTACGCGTATCAGGCCAAATCAAGGATGCACTATAACGGTCAGATGTCTGTCAACGCCGGTGATTTGCGCTACCTCTATCCGGCACGCGTCAGTATGTATCTGGAATTTCCCGAAAAGCATAGTGGCGGTCTGGCCTTCAAGCTGGATACCTGGACGATCTCCTTTGAAATTGATTACATCAAGTGGAGCAACTCATTCCGCACTGTCGATTTTAATCTGGATCAACCGTATGTGTCCACACCCTTTGGCAACAACATTGACAACCTCTCTTTTGGTGTCTATTGGGAGGATCAAAGGGTCTATGCTGTGGGACTGGAATACAAACCCGATTCCATTGCCTGGCGTATTGGCTATAATTATGGAAACAGTTCCACAACCGGACAGGGTGTAAACCCGATCTTCCCGGCCATTACCGAACAGCATGTAATGCTTGGATTCGGAATTATTAGCGAATCAATGGAAATAGACTTTGCCATCGAATATGCGTTTAATAATACTGAAAAGGGCAGCATGACCAACGACTGGACAATTCTGCACACTGTGTTCGGCTTAAGCGATATCCGTACACTGAATTATAGTCATGAGACAAGCATGAAGCAGGTTACTCCGCACCTCGGCCTCAAGTTCAAGATATAGGTTTCCTGACACAGGGATAAGAGCTTTTAACCTGACTTGCGTTTGGGCTGCTTTCGAGCAGCCCTTTTTTTTGTCCTGTGACAACAGGCGCCCGTGCAGCATTCCACAAAGCCCTTGTGGGGCAGTCTGCTGCGCAAGCTTCGGCCTTGTTGCGCCTGGTTTGAGGCATTGCCTTACACGAAAAATAACGCCTGTCAGACTGCGAGCATTATGCCGGGTCTGATGCGCTGTTCCTCTGGCTCAAACCGGAATGTAGCAATGAAATCGAAGGGGGAGCGACTGTCGGGGGTGGACTGACTGCGCTGGCCTCAATAGGGATGACGGATGAACTCTTGTCCTGGTGCTTGTTGATCATGTATGCGTGCCCAGCCACACGCATAAACGCGCTTCGAAAGGTAATACAGGTAACGCCAGAAGCGGTACACACGCCGCGTTAGCAGCGGATCCAACATACCGGAAGGCAACCAGGCTGGTCTTTAATGGACCAGCCCCGTTTCTTAAAGATCGTGCGGCCGCAAAGTGCTGCGTTTGTTTTCTTTGGTTCGCTTAACTGCGTTTTCCAGTAGTTCGTATACTTTATTATTGATCTCATCGATAGCATCTCCAGATACCATGCAGCCCTGAGATTTAATAAAAGCTTTGGTTTTACTTGCAACGATCAATGTTTCTCTATCTTCAGCCATTGAATTATCTTTCCTGTTCTTGTACTTGCACCCCGAAATTTTGATCGGGGGTCTGATTATCCGGGGTCGACCCTGGACTCGAATATCCGGGTCATGCTTCCCTAATAACCAAGTTTGCCAACAAATATTTAATGCAGCAGGCTCTTTGCAAGATAAAAAGCAGGGCTTGCTTGTCAGGCGCTAAAAACTATTTACAGCCCCTGGCGTTTTTCGTTCCTGTCCGAGTGGGCTTGGGTGTGCAGTGAGCAGACGCGTTGCGGAGGTAATCCGAATTCGATTCAGGGCGGGAATGATCCAGCTGCTGCTGGTCGCTTTGCC
>JAGRNA010000194.1 GCA_020441005.1 Leptospiraceae bacterium | reverse complement strand
TGCAGGCCGACTGGCGCTGGCTCAATCGCGATGTGCACGGTAAATACGACGCCGTCATCTGCCTGGGCAATTCCTTTACCCACCTGTTTAAAGAGCGCGATCGGCGCAAATCGCTGGCGGAATTCTATGCGGCCCTGCGGCACGACGGGATTTTGATTCTGGACCAAAGAAATTATGACTACATTCTTGATTACGGATTTAAATCCAAACATATCTACTATTATTGCGGTGACAATGTCAGCGCCGAGCCGGAGCATGTAGACGAAGGCCTGGCCCGTTTTCGTTACACCTTCCCCGACAAATCCATGTATCATTTAAACATGTATCCATTACGCAAGGACTATACGACCCGATTGATGCACGAAATCGGATTTCAGACGGTAACTACATTTGGTGATTTTCAGGAAACCTATCGTCAAAATGATCCGGACTTCTTTGTCCATATTGCCGAAAAGAAGTGGTACAATGCCGGCGAACGTTCGCCCATCGCCGAGATTGAAATGCGGCAGGGCGGTCAAAAAAGTCCGCCTCAGGAAAGTTAAATCAGACATCAACCAGTCCCCTTACAAACCCCCGTGGAACCGGAGAATAACCGACCTGGACAAAACCATGAGCTATTCAGAGACAGTAGAAACAGCCCGCGAATATTACAATAGCAATGATGCCGACCGCTTCTATGCTACAGTCTGGGGCGGTGAAGATATCCATATTGGATTGTATCAAAACCCGGCAGATAGCATCTTTGATGCCAGCCGGCGTACAGTCCAGCATATAGCCCAAAAACTGACCCTGGACGCGAACAAGGTCGTCCTTGATGCCGGCGCCGGATACGGCGGGGCGGCACGCTATCTGGCGGCCACTTTTGGCTGTAAAGTCGACTGTCTAAATCTGAGTGAAGCCCAAAATCAGCGCAATCGCGAGTTGAATCAAGAGCAAAAGCTCAACGAGCGCATTCGGGTAGTGGATGGCAGTTTCGAGAACATACCGGCAGTCGACCAGTCTTACGATATCGTTTGGTCCCAGGATGCCTTTTTGCACAGCGGTAAACGTGACCAGGTGATTGCAGAAACCGCCCGGGTCCTGAAACCTGGCGGCGAACTGGTCTTCACCGACCCCATGCAAAGTGATGACTGCCCGGTGGGCGTGCTGGAACCTGTGCTGCAACGCATACACCTGGAGACAATGGGATCACCAGCATTTTATATAGAATGTGCCGCCCAAAACGGTCTACAGCTGATCGCATTGGAAGACCTGAGCCACCAACTGGTGCACCACTATTCCAGCGTACTGGCGCAGCTAGAACAACGCCAGGCAGAAATCACAAAGCAGGTCAGTGCCGAGTATGTGCACAACATGCAACAAGGCCTGCGCCACTGGATCACTGCCGGACAACAGAACCACCTGGCCTGGGGTATCTTTCATTTTCGTAAGACCTGAGTGCGAGCGCCGGTAGCGGACAAGGGTGCCCAGGGAACTGGTGTATCGGCCGCGCCGATTTTAGTTTAACCGGTGCCAGTCAGGAGAAGCTGACGCCAAAATAATCCGGGCTGGCTTGGGTGGATTAGTCGGCCGCGAAAGTGATGCTGGTGATGGCGGTCGTTCCCGGCAAGCTTGTGACCCTGGTCCAGGTGGCACCGCCATCATCGGACTGGATGGCGATGGCATTGCCGGCGTTATCCTGCCCGCTGAACAGGATCGTATTGCCGTTCGCGGTACCATATTTCAGGATCGGAAAATTGACACTGCCAAAATCGACATCGGTCACTGTGGACCAGTTGGATCGCAGTCCATCCGGACTTTTGAAGACCCGGGCATAATGCGGTGAACCAGACAAGTGCATGACTGCAAAAAAGCCGTTGGCAGTGTGCACCATTCCGCCCGAGAAGGACGGGTTCCCGCTACTAGCCAGCACAGATTCCGCTGCATCAAAGCTGGCCCCTTTCGTTGTGGAATGCTGGGCGTAGACATCTCCACTGGCGGCATAGATCAGCGCGGTCACACTGGCACCGGTGTTGAAGGCCGCGCCAAATGGTGTGTCCAGAGTATAATTGCTTAGACCGGTTGTGTCACTGCCGCTCCAGAGTAACCCGGCATTGCTGGACGTGTAGGCGTTATTTTGTACAAAGAGGGCTGCATTCTGATCATCCATGCACAGCAAGCCCCGAAAAGGTGTGTTGTTGACCAGAGCCCCCAGACCGCCCCAGGCGATCCCGTCCGAACTGCCAAAGGCCCGGTATTGGGTGTTATTCAGATTTTGAATGGCCATCGCCCGCGTCCCGCAAACCTGCACGGTCTCAAAACGGTTCGTCGCGCCCGTTGAGGCCGATGCAGCTGACCAGCTTAGGCCTCCATCCGAGCTGTAATACGGGGTTTCATTATTGTTACCTGTAACACCGATCAACAGCGAGCCGAACTTCTTGACTTCTACCAATGCGCCGGGTAGTCCGCTGGGGGTGATCTCGGTCCAGCTGCCGTCGCCACGGCTGGTGTATAAATGCGTCGAACCGCTTAATGTGGCAATATAGGTTCCCGTTTGGTTAGTAGAGCTACCCGGGGCTGTCGGACTGCTGGAGCTGGTATTTGGATTGGAGCCGCCCAGACCAGCCAGTAAGAATAGAGCTTGATCATCTTCCTCGTCAGCCGGCGGATACAAACCAAAGACCGGGTGGCCGTAGAAACACTGATTCAGCAGGATGATCAGCAACCCCAGGAATCCAAATCGCAGTTTTTTTTGTAAGACCGATAGCATTCGGGCGACAGGATTCCCGATCGATGCCTGGCTGACAACAATTTTGCTTGCCCTGCACCCGAATCCTGCCAGCATACTCGCATGATCCAGCGTCCCCGTCGTAACCGTCGCTCTGCCGCAATCCGCGCCCTGGTCCGCGAAAATCAGCTCACCGTCCATGACCTGATTTATCCGGTTTTTTTGCAGGAGGGCCGGGGGCAAATCGAGATTGCCTCTATGCCGGGCATCTATCGCTACGGTCTGGATGCCCTGCTGACGCATCTGGCAACGGCCTACGAGCGCGGCATTCAGGCCATTGCGCTTTTTGTGGCCCTGCCCGATCAAAAAAAAGACGACCGGGCTAGCGAGTCCAAAAATCCGCAGGGCTTATACCAGCAGTGCATCCGGCGCATCAAGTCCGAGCTGCCAGAAATGCTGGTTATCACGGACGTGGCGATGGATCCCTACTCATCGGACGGGCACGATGGATTACTCAATGCGGATGGCGAAATCCTGAATGATGCGACCCTGCCAATTTTGACTGACATGGCCGTCAGCCAGGCCCAGGCGGGGGCCGATATTGTCGCCCCCTCGGACATGATGGACGGACGGGTCGCAGCAATACGCCTGGCCCTGGACCATAGCGGTCACACTAACACAGGCATACTGGCTTACACCGCCAAATACGCCTCGGCCTTTTATGGACCCTTCCGCGATGCTCTGGATAGCGCGCCGCGCAGCGGCGATAAAAAGACCTATCAAATGGACCCGGCCAATCGGATCGAAGCTGTGCGCGAAGCCGAACTGGATCTTGCCGAAGGAGCCGACCTGATCATGGTCAAGCCGGGACTGCCCTACCTGGATGTGATTCGCGAACTGGCAGACATCAGCACTGTGCCGGTGGCCGCGTATAACGTATCCGGTGAATATGCCATGCTCAAGGCCGCCGCTTTGAACGGCTGGCTGGACTACCGCTCGGTTGTACTGGAGAGCCTGACTGCGTTCAAGCGCGCGGGCGCCAGTCTGGTCTTAAGCTACCACAGCTTTGAGGTCGCCGGCTGGCTCTCTGCCAGAGACTAGCGCTTTTGGGCTAACTGACACTCGGACTTTATTCCGCAGCGGCTCAAGATGGCTGCCATAAGGCAAAATCCGCTGAGTGCAAACACCAACAGATTTGCACCAGCCAGGCCCGCCAAAAGCAGCCACCAGGTATTTTGAGTCATGGCGGTCATGCCGGCGCTGAACAAAATGACAATCCCGCCCAACAGGTGCAAGACCCGTTCCAGATACCAGCTTTCTGTACTCGCTTTGAACATGTCGCTCTCCCAACCAGATCATCACCCCGCCTGCCGATCTGACCGACAAGCGCTTCCGCATATACCATACGGGGTATGGTTAATAAAAGAAGGCGGCCAGATTCGTCAAACGAAAAATTTGGCCCGGGGGATCCCCTGGCGGCACTACCGAATATTAACATCCATGGACTGGATTCGTCAATACCTGCCAGCGCTGCAGTGCCTGGAATACTCGCAATGCCTGGCGGCACGAGGCCGCGCCGGTCAAGTAATCGGCCGCACCAGGGTCCGGCGGGGTACCTGCGGGACCAGCCCGGAGCAAATGGATAAAAAAAAGAGTCTAAATGCCTGAATATAATTCAATCTCGTCCAGATTGTCGTCATCAAATTCGAGTCGATTCTCGTCCGGATCTTCGGCTTCAATCAGTCCGCGCGGGCCCTCCGGCGGTACGACCCGAAACTCAACTTGATCGAAAACCGCCGATTTATAGGCTATTTTTAGCAGATAACGACCAGTTCGCAGATCGGCGTATTTTTGGCGGATCATATCGCAACAATCGTTGCGCGCCAGTTGCAGCCGCCGCAAATCATATAACACCGGTGCCGGCGTGTTATTATTTTCGTACAAGGCGGCCAAAAATTCATCTTTATTATAATAGGAGCCCTTGATTTGATAGGTCCACCAGATTGTCTCGTAATCATAGAAGTACAGGTTTTCACGCTGCAATCGAAACTCGGTGGCAATCAATAGCGATCGTTCCGGGTCTTCGATCCCCCGGTCGTCCACCCGCGCCCAGCCAAAATCACCGCTCAAACTGGCGCTGTCACAAGCAGTGAGACTTAAGACCAGGAGCAAGGGCAGAGCCAGGTGCGCGCAGTAGCGTAAACGTATAAGTCCAGTCAGGCCTGCCCGCATATCCCTATCAGTATCGGAGCGCGCCTGGAAAGGGACGACTGTTAAATTCGATCGAGTAATTCTTCGAGATATTGCAGCAGTAAATCGTACTCGATCTTGGGATTGATGATATTCTCCAGATAATCGATCGTTTCTGCAATCCAGGTTTTGCTTTCCAGGTTTTGCTGCCGCACAAAGATCATCCTTTGCTCGCGCAGGGAGCGAATTTCTGTATAGCGGTTGAGCTTGTCAAAATACAACAAGTCGCTGATCTTGTTTTCGTTGTATTTGACTGATGACAGGGCGTACAAGACATCATCGACCCAAATCAAACCATGATGATTGCGCTCGACGAAGTCAACAGCCTGCTGCACTTTATCCGGAATCGTGACAATCTTTTCTTTGGGGCGTGGATCGCGTTGGCGACCGGTACCGCGCTTCGTGCGGCGTTTTGGGCCGGTTTGCATCCGGGATTCATCGGCTTCATCTACCAGCGACGACTGATCTTCATCGCGCCGGCTGTCCGGCTGACCGCCGCCAAACAGGCGCCTGAAATAATACAACAAGCGCTCCCAGATGCTCATACGCGCCAGGGCCGCTTTTTGACGTATTTTCTCCTGTTCCGCCTCCCATTCCCGAATGGCCTTGCCGAGTGCGATCTGATCCTCAATGACTGTATCCGGTACGCCTGGCCGGGCCACATCAATCAGACAGTCGTATATGCCGTTCTTCAGGCCGTTTTCCTTGCAAAAGAGATGCAAAAAGTTGCGCCGCTGCGAGTTTTGCACGAAAGCCCGCGGCATATTGCTTTTGTAAATAAAGTATATATCCGGCGCGCCGCTGCGCTTGCGCCTTTCCGGCATGCTCAAGACCTCGGGCATGGCCTGCAAACGCTCCACGACAGCCGTAAACAAATCGTCATGACTAAGGTAGTCCTTGAATGCCGGATCAAGGGTATTCAACTCGTCTTTATGCAATAAAAAAGGCTCGAAGCGCATATTCAAGCGGGACAAATTTTCTTGCAACACCAGCCGGATCAAATACTCGCGACGGACTTCCTGGATCAACTCCGTCTGACGCAGCAGCCTTTCGTAGCCTTGCAAAAACTGGGCGCCACCCTCCCAATCGCTGGAATTAAAAAAAACCGGATGCTTTTGCAATTCCAACAGGAACCGTCGCGGCCGATCGCGATTTTTTTGATCGAGCCACGCCCTTTGGTCCTCAGGCAATAACACCAGCAGTATTTGGTAGGCCAGTCTGGTCCACAGCTCAAAGAGCCACTCCAGTTCGGATCTGTTTTCCGAGAATTTGCCCTGCTTCCATTCAATCAACACGCTGCCTGGCGGCTGAAATAAATGAAAATCGGCATTCAGTTCAATGAGCACTGGCAGCTCACCCCGGTTGGCTAAAACATCGATCACCGCCGGCTTCTGCTCGCGAAATTCGGAAAGCCAGTCCAGCAGCTTGTTTGCCGGTCTACGCAGGATTACCAGCACGGAACGCACCAGGGCCTGGGGTACGGCGCAATCTTGCTCCAGGAAATGTTCCACAGACAGATGGCGCAGTTTTTGAATCAGTTCGACCAGATCCTTGCGATTATTGATATTCAACTCGTCCAGCCGAGCCTGGGTGGATTGTAAAAACCGGCTGCTTAACCAGGATCCCAGACGACCCTCTTTTTCCAGTTCGATGGACCGTTGATCCCGTTTCAGCATGTACTGTAACAGAGCTTCGGCGCTGCTGCGATTACAGGCTTCCTTGACGCGCTCAATCTGTTCGCCCTTGAGCGAAGCCGGCCGGATCAACACCGGCAAGGTTTTCAAGCGACCGCTCTCGCCATCCAGCTCCAGGTAGTGCCAGACGACAATGGCGCGCCTTTCCACCAGTATATCCAGCTCGGCCTTGCCGAGATGACCGAGCGCAGCCGGTCCCAGCAAGGCGTGCGGTTCGCGGTGGAACAAAAAAAAGTTTTCCACTCCTTTCTGAATCGCTTCCACATCCTTTAGAGCCATGGGCGAAAATTGCGCCATGATAGGCCGCAAATCATCATCCGAGATGAGCGGACTTTCGCTTTCCGCTGCCGGCGACTCCGGCGATTGATCATCAGCCAGGGCGTGCACCTGACCGCTGGTCAACAAATCACCGTCCAGGACCTGTTCAGTATCGTCCGCGCTCATAGAAGCGGCCTCGAAGTTCTCTTCCGTACCAGTGCTCATTGTATTTATCTAGTCTCTGCTACCCTTTGCCGGTCGGTCTGCGCCAAAAAGAGGCGCCAGGATTCACCTAATCGAGCGTCGCCTGACCTGGGTCTGTTGTAACAGGCAACTGATTCGTATCGTTAGTATCGGCAGCTGGATCCTGCGGATGCGCATCCAAATCAGGCTGTGGATTCTTTGATTGCGGCTGATCCGGATTGTCGCCCTTCCCTTTTTCTACCGGAGCGCTTTTATCGGACGGGTCACAGAATAAATCAAAGGGGCTGCATTCCTCGGTTTTGTCCGGGACCGGATCCGGATCAATGATTTCAACGGTTGCAAAATGACCCTGCACCTTGCCTGGCAAAGCTGCCTGGCTGTAGCGGGCCCAGACCTCGGCGGCGGTAACACCGCCCCGGCTGATGGGCGCCCCTTCGTCCTGCCCCAGCCAAACGACAGTCGTCTCCCCCGGCACCAGGCCGACAAACCAGGCATCCTTTTGGGAGCCGTAAATCCCGGGGAACTTCTTACGCACGGCGGCATCCACCTGGACGGTGCCGGTTTTGCCGGCCACATCGAAGGGCAGGTATTTGGGATTGCGCTGGCGCTCTTTACCAATATGCCCCGCCGTACCGCCAATCTCGGGATCCAGGACATAGGTCATCAACTTGACCGCCTTGTCGCAGGCTTCCCTGGAGAGCAATTCCGGGCCCACCCGCAATTCGTCCGAGGGGGCCATCAGGTAGGAACCTTCCGCATCCTTGATCGAATTAACAAGGTAGGGTGCGACCACCAGTCCGCCGTTATTCACCAGGGCATAGATGCGCGCCAATTCCATCGGAGTCAGCTCGGCTGTGCCCAATGCCAGAGTCAGATTATTGGCAATCCGATCGCCGGACTCGGCCTCAATGGCTGACAACATCCGCCGACGAAAAACGCCGGAGCCTAGTTGATCCAATGTACGCACTGCAGCCGAATTTGAGGAGATCGCCAGGGCCTTGCGCACCGGGATCGGCCCCAAATACTGACCGTTCCAGTTGCGCGGCGACCACTTGCCTTGCCGGAAGCGTTTATCTTCTACCAGGCTATTGACATCCAGCACATCTTCATCCATGGCCACGGCATACAGGAAACCCTTCATGCTAGAGCCGGGCTGCCGCAACATACGGAAGGGACGCTGCGTCATATTCCCCTCGCTAATCGCATATCCTCCCACCAGCGCCAGGATTTCAGCGGTTTGCGGATTGATCGAAACCAGCACGCCATTGATGCGCCGGGCCAGGCGAGCCAGTTTTTCCGGCGGGGCCTTGCTTTTTGCGATCATCTCGCTGCGCAACTGCCTGACAGTCGAGCGCACTGCCTGCAGGGCCTGGACCTGACGGTCTTTGTCAATGGTGGTGAAAACCTGCAGGCCACCGGCCTGGATCTGCTCCTCGGGCAGGTTTTCATATAGATACTCTTTTACATAGGCGTTGGCTGCCGGCGCAATATTGAAACGAAAATCACGGCTGGCTCCATATCGACCGATTTCGCCGGGATCTGCCGTGGAATTGGCCTGCACAGCATACTGGCGGATGAAGCGCTGCTGTAATATCAACTCCTGGCCTTTTTTTATCTGGCCGTCCCGCAACATGGCCGCCAGTACCGCTTTTTGCTTCTGCAAAGAAAGTTCAATATTATTCAGCGGGCTGTAGCGCACTGGACTGGGGAACAGGCCCACAATCATTGCCGCCTCGGCGGCACTCAGATTTTGGGGCGGCTTGCGAAAATAAAACCAGCTAGCCTCCTCCGCACCAATACGACCCTCGCCCATGTAGATCTTGTTTAAATATAAACACAGGATTTCTGCTTTCGTAAAACGGCTTTCAATCAGGCGGGCCACAAAACTTTCATACAATTTGCGATACAAGGTCCGGGCTCGATCGGTGAATAAATTGCGCGCCAATTGCTGCGTAATCGTTCCGCCCCCTTCGCGCATGCTAAGCGAGGTAATATTGTTCAGCATAGCCCGCACGATACCCTGCCAGGCAATACCGGAGTGATCATAAAAGTAGCGGTCCTCGGCTGCAACTGCCGCCCGGGGCAACCATTGCATCTGCTGACAAACCTGGCTGGTAATATGCGAACCCCGCACAGGCAAATACTCGCCAATCAATTTGCGGTTCCGGTCGTAGATCTTGATCGGGGGGCGTGCCGGGTTGGCGCCACGACCATGCAGCCACTCCTTTTCATGATCCAGACGGGCGCTAATATCATCGGACTGCCAAAGATAGCTGACATACACATAGGCTGTGAACAGAGCCACTAACAGACCAAAGATGACAATACCGCCGCCCAGGGTGCGCCAAAATCGCGGCCGCAACCAGGACCACACGCGCCGACCATGATCGCGCAGCCAAACCCATGCGACCGTGGTGAGCCAGTGCCAAAGCCGGTTGAGTCCGGAACGCAGATTGTTCATTTGGAGCTGGAAGCGCGATGCAGGCATAACGGTTTTTGCAAGGTGACAGGCACCCCAGCCCCTAAATATTGCCCAGGTTGACTCTCAGCAAGCAATTTTATGTCTATCAACCGTCAATCAGGAGCCGTGGTTCAATCGATCGTCTATGTTTTGTTCTTGTTCTTTTATTTTTGCGGTCTGGGCAGCTTTTTATCCAGCCTGAGCCCGTGGCTGACTTTAGCCTACGGCCAGGAGGCCCATCAGCTGCTTTTTGCCGGCCAAATTGCCTACCCGGCCGGCTATCTGCTGGCCGGTTCCCTCTCTGACAGCACACAGCGCATCCGACTGTTCTTGTGGATCGGGCTGGGCGCTTTGCCGGTTTTTCAGGCCGTCTTGTTTACACCGCACACGCCCTGGCCCCTGGCGCTCGGGGCGGCCTTCGGCAGTCGCTTTTTTTTGGCTGCCAATTTACAGCTGTTATCAATAGCCATCCTGGAAAGCATGGGCAATTCCAGTTTTGCGCGCCTGCGCTCGGCCGGCACCTTCGGTTTTGGCCTGATTCAGTTGAGCCTATGGCTCTTTAGCATGCAGTACGAGGCCAATCCAGAGCACAGCAGG
>JAGRNA010000193.1 GCA_020441005.1 Leptospiraceae bacterium | reverse complement strand
ATTGCGGTTGGACGTGGATGCGCAGCGATCCCCGGGTCGCAAGACATCATCGTTCATCGCCAGACACATGCTGCAACCAGGCAAACGCCATTCAAAGCCGGCCTCTTTGAAAATGTGGTCCAGACCTTCCGCTTCAGCCTGCCTGGCGACCCGGCCGGAGCCTGGTACAACGATAGCCGTAACGTTATCCGCAACTTTTTGGCCACTGGCTATTTCAGCTGCCTTGCGCAAGTCTTCAATACGGCCGTTCGTACAAGAGCCTATGAATACTTTATTGACATGGATGTCTTCAATCCGGGTTCCTTCCGAAAGCCCCATGTATTCGTAAGCCCGTGCCGCTGCGCTACGCTCTACTTCATCAGCAATTGAATCCAGCCGGGGCAAACTCGCATTCACCGCCAGGACCTGGCCGGGATTGGTACCCCATGTGACCTGTGGCGCGATTTCACTGGCCATGATGCGGATTTCCTTGTCAAATACAGCATCCTTATCACTTGGCAAGCTGCGCCAATAGGCAAGTGCCTTTTCCAGGTTCTCATCGCGGGGGCTGTAATCGCGGCCTTTGATGTATGCAAAAGTAGTCTCATCGGGAGCGATCAAACCGGCCCGTGCGCCGGCTTCAATACTCATATTGCAGACCGTCATCCGGCCCTCCATAGAGAGGGCTTGAATAGCCTCACCAGCATATTCGATTACATAGCCCTGGCCGCCTCGGGTACCTATCCGGCCGATAATCGCCAGCACAATATCTTTGGCTGTAACACCTTTGCCTGTCTGGCCGGCGACTGTGATGCGCATGTTTTTAGATGTACTCGAGGCCAGAGTCTGGGTAGCCAATACATGCTCCACTTCACTGGTGCCGATTCCAAAAGCCAATGCTCCAAATGCGCCATGTGTACTGGTGTGCGAATCACCGCACACAATAGTCATGCCAGGCATTGTCAACCCCATCTCGGGTCCAATGATATGAACGATCCCGTTGTCCTTGTGATTCAAATCGAAGAGTCGGATTTTATTTTCCACGCAGTTTTGCTGCAAAGTTTCCATCTGTTTTTTAGAGATTTCACCTGCGGCTGCCCAGTCACGTGATCGGGTGGAAACATTATGATCCATGGTGGCCACTGTCAGCTCGGGGTGACGCACCTGGCGAGCGCTCATTCGCAAACCCTCAAAGGCCTGGGGAGAAGTAACCTCATGGACAAAATGTCGATCAATATACAGGATCGCCTTGTCGCCTTCCTGGTGCACGACATGCTGCTGCCAGATCTTTTCATACATCGTTTGTCCCATACTATACCTCGTTACTGTACCTCGTTAGACGTCCTGTCCCCAGCCTGGTGCTGGATGCCGGATGCCAATAGTTTGCCATTCGCTGTCACGCTTTTTCGATTCTGCATTCCAGCAGCCGCATTTCGAATGGCGATCGGATTGCAATCAGCCGGTCTTCCGAGAGCGGGCTAACTGCGGCAATTCAATCTGCGGTAAAGCTATCATAGCGGAATCCATAATGCAAATAAATTCTTATTATAATAGCTATAACTTTTTGTTATAGCGGCACTGCACCGCCCTGCAAGTCTGCCCTATGCAGTTTAGACAAATTGAAATGTTTTCCGAAATTGTCAAAGCGGGCAGCTTCAGCCTGGCCGCCTCCCGCATGGGACTCAGCCAGCCGGCCCTGTCCCGCCAAATCAGTTTATTGGAACGCGAGTTCGGCCAGACTCTTTTTATCCGTCAGGGGGGCCGCATTCAGCTGACTCCCGCCGGAGATATCATGTCTGGCTACGCCCATCGCTTTGAGGATTTGCGCATGGAAATGCACCAGGCCTTGTCCGATGCCACCGGTCAGAATCTGAAAGGACGCTACCGGATCAGTACCGGCGGCACCATCGCTGCCTGGGTTTTACCAGCCATCATTGCCCGCTTGCAACGGGAGTATGCGGGACTACAGTTACAAATCATTGAAGGCGATGCAGTTGCGATTAGCGAAACATTGCGTAATGGAGAGGTAGACCTTGCCATTACCTCCGAAAAGGCCAATGATCCGCGCATGATCCAGCGCTTGTTCTGCACCGATCAAATCCTGCCGGTCGTCGCCAAAAATCACCCCCTGGGCCGCCGGCGCCAAATACAGCTAGCGGAGCTAAACGATTGGCCCTTTATTCTATATCATCCAGGATCAGCAATCCAGCGCCAGATTCAAAAGAAATTCAGACAGCATAGTCGCATTTTTAAGCCGCGGCCATTCATGGAACTGCAGAATCTGGGCAGCGCCTTGCGAATGGTCGAGGCTGGTCTTGGAATCGGATTTACCAGTCAAAGCAGTCTACACCCGGGCATTACGGTTTTACCTGTTGCTGAATTGATGGTCGATCGCAGCTACTTTTTTGTCTACCGCAAGCATCACCAGCCGGGCCTGCCGCTTTTGATTGAGAGGATGATCGCGCACTATTCCGCTTGATTTGCGGTGATACCGGCCATGTGACCGTGCAGGGTCGCTGACGTGGCCCCGGCGATTTGAACGGTATAAAAGCGACCGATTCCATCGGCCACAGCCTGATCCGGTCCACAGATCGGTGCAAAGACAACCGATTTGCCGCCGGCCGTTCGGCCCATCAACTGTCGCGCGTCGCGTTTGCTTGGTCGTTCGGCCAGCACTTCGAATGTGCGGCCTACCAGGGACTGATTGCGCTCTAAAGCGATGGAATTCTGCAATTCGATCAGTTCCTGTAAGCGGCGCAATTTTACCGAACCGGCCACATCGTCGGGCATTTTCTTCCAGGCTCCGGTGTGCTTGCGCTCTGAATAATGAAACATATACGCCATATCGAAACGAATTTCACGCATGCAATCCATCGTTTCCTGGAATTCGGCTTCTGTTTCCCCGCAAAAGCCGACAATTACATCTGTGCTCAGGTTTACCTGCGGTATAGTATGGCGAATCCGATCCACCAGCTGCAAGAAATCCGCACGGGTGTATTCGCGTCGCATTCGGGCCAAAACAGCGCTGGAACCGGACTGCAAGGGCAAATGAATCTGACTGCAAAATCGGTCCGAGCCGGCCATTAGCTCCAACAACTCCAGGGGAAAATCTTTAGGATGCGGTGAGGTGAATCGCAACCGCTTGATGGCAGTCTCGTTTAAAATGCGTTCACACAAGGTTGTAAAGTTAAAATCGGCGAACGAATAGGAGTTCACATTCTGACCTAACAAGGTCACTTCCTGGACATCTTGCTCTGCGATCAACTTGCGGATCTCGTGCAGTATGGGCTCTGGACTGCGACTACGTTCCCGACCGCGTGTGTAAGGCACCACGCAAAAAGAACAGAAATTATCACAGCCCCGCATAATGGTGGTAAAGGCTAGCGGCCCCTCGCTTTGCAGGGGGTAGATGTCGCTATATGTTTCTGTGCGCGATAGCTGCAGAAGACTGACTGTCTGCTGCGGCTGCCCGTTAATGCCTGCCATCAGATCGGGCAACTGGCGATAGCTGTCCGGACCAGCCAGCAAATCAATGGGTAAGCCGGCGGCAAACAACTCATCACCCAGGTTTTGGGCCATACAGCCCAGTATACCAATGTGGGCCTTGTTGCGCCCCCGTTCGCCTTCCATACTGCGCAGACGGTTGTAGATTTTCTCATGCGCTTTTTCGCGAATGGCGCAGGTATTGAGCATGATCCAGTCCGCCTCCTGAAAGCGATGTACACGCGTATAACCGGCGCTCTCTAGAATACTCTGGACCAGCCCGGAATCGTACTCGTTCATTTGACAACCATAGGTTTCAATGTATACTTTTTTGGAGGCGGGCTTGTTCACGGGGACAACTACCATCGTTCCTGGTTTCACCGAATAGAGGCCCGGCACAGCCAGGCATCTCCGTCGGACTAACCCACAACGATCAGATTTTTTTGCACATCCTGGAGAATATCGGAGGCAATTTTCAGGGTGCGCAATTCTTCCTGCGGACTGACAATCGAACTGCATTTGCCGCGAATCGTGTCAACAAAGTGTTGATGCTCCTGTCGCAAGGGATTATCCCGGTGCACAGCGACATGCTCGATGAAGCTTTCCTGCTTGTATTTCAGCTCTTCGCGAGTCATTAAATAGGCGCTGGATGCCTGACGATGAATCTCAATGTCTTGCGTGGCAAAGTCTTGTAAAATAAATGCATTCTTTTGCGAAATGCTTAAACGCCGTATTTTGGTCTGGGTGACCCGGCTAGCTACAATATTGGCCACACAGCCGCCCTCAAAATGGATGGTCGCAGCAGCATAATCTTCATGCTTGCTGAAAACAGAGGACCCGCGCGCATGCACCGACTTGACCGGTTTGGAAACCAGGTTCAGGATGATATCTATATCATGGATCATCAGATCCAGGACCACACCGACATCCGAAATGCGCTTGTTAAAGGGCGCCAGACGACGCGATTCAATCAGATAGGGTTCCGATACCACCTTGCCCAATTCCAGCACGGCCCCGTTAAAGCGTTCAATATGTCCGACCTGCAGAACCAGTTGCTTGCTCTCAGCAATGTGAACCAATTCCTCTGCCTGAGCGACAGAGGTGGTGATTGGCTTTTCCACCAAAACATGCTTGCCCGCCTCCAGAGCCTTGCGGGCAATTTCAAAGTGCAGCACAGTAGGGACAGCGATGGCGACGGCATCCACTTCGGCCAGCATCACTTCGAAGTCAGAATAGGCCTTTAGATCGAAGCGCTCCGCCACCGTCTGGAGTTGCTCGGCATTGGCGTCGCAAATGCCGACGATTTCATATGGTTCCATCCCGACAGCAACATTTACGTGATACTGGCCCATGTGACCAGTGCCAACCAGACCAAGTTTTACTTTCTCTGTCATGGATTACTCTCTTTAGATCCCTTGTCGATCGACGCCGGATGCATTCGTGTTAATCGCCATATACTATTGTGCAAGTCTCTTCGTAAAATATAAAATATCGCAGAATACTATAATCGACTGCCCGTATGGTTGTGATACCGCCTTCGGCTGCAGCGGCTCGCACACCAGCCTCTCCGTTCGAATACAGCCAGGCATAACTTTGGACACAAGCCGTTCCGACCCGACTACCCAGATCGGTACCCTTGGGGAAGGCATGATTCATGGTTGTACGTTGAAAAAAAAGGCCCGTTGGCGGCCCGTATTGACTCTGCACGACGATACAACCAGTTACCAGTGAAAGTAGCAGGATTGCAGGCAAGGTTTTCCAGAAAACTAGCGACAGCCTTTTTGATGGATTCATTTTGTATGTGGACTCCCTGTCCGCCCAAATAACCAGGACCCTTACCATTTTCAGAAAACAGGACCAGAGGACAAGTCCTTTACGTCAAGGCGCCTGCAAGGCTGGTCGCGGTAATTCCGGCAGCACAGGCATTGCCTGCCACATCTGTCCCAGTGTTGCCTCGGTGATGCCAAAATAGATTACAGCCATTCGGAGCGTAAAATAAAACAGGCTCAGCAATACCAGAAATCGCAACCGACGCTCGGTCAGCGCTGCCGGTTGACCGGGAACGCGCCATAACTCGAGGGGCCACCAGATCAACAGAATGATGGGGAAAAAGCGGCCCAGGGACTGCAATACCAGCCAGGTAAAGGAACCCAGCATCGACAAAGACGTTGGCAACTGGTTCCAGACCGGCCAGGCGAAAAACAAGACATGCAGGCAAAAGACCGCCAACGCGCTGAATTTCCACCACCAGCTAACCTGGGGCCGGAATAACAATACGAGCAAAGCCAGGGACCAAACCAAAAAGCTGACACTCAGAAAGGCTAGCCAGGTGTGCGACACTAACGAACTCCCTCTAGCAGAACAGCCATCGCTTGCTCGATGCTGCCACTGTCAACCTGACCAGTGCCGGCAATCCCGTATGCTGTGCCATGGTCCGGGCTTGTTCGCAAGAATGGCAGTCCAATCGTACAATTCACACCCTGCTGGCCCACGAGTGATTTAAACGGTATCAGTACCTGATCATGATAACAACCGAGAATCAAGCGGTATTTTTTTAACTCGGTTTGCTGGAACAACCCATCAGCTGCCAAAGGGCCCACGAGCTGGATCGGCAACCGGGAACGCAGAGCCGCGCCCCAGTCATTCAGCCATTCGACTTCTTCCTGCCCCAACAGACCCTCCTCGCCGGCGTGGGGATTGAGGGCACACAGCGCCCATGACTTTTCGCGGTAGGTTGGCAACTGACAGATTTGCAGCAGATTGGCAACCAGGCCGGGATCCTGGGTCACTTTTCGTAAAGCAGTTCCAGCCTGCATCAAGGGCAAATGAGTCGTCAATGGCAGGACACTAAAGTCAGGACCATGCATCAACATGCACACATTGGATTGAAAACGTTGTGCGAGAAAGCCGGTATGACCATCAAAGCCGGACTGCGAGGCCGGCAGAACACGATCAATCCAGCCTTTGGACAAGGGCGCCGTTAACAGGCCCCGGCAACCCCAGGCTGTGATCCAGTCACAAGCGGTCTGTAGCGATAACCAGGCTAACCAGGCGCTGCACTCGTTCGGTTCACCCGCCTGGATGCCTAAACGCTTCCATTGCCCCTGATAGGGACCGTACAAGTCGCAGAGTACCAGATCCACACGGCCGGAATCCTGGGCGCCAATTTGTAGCAGATCCGCTTGTAAATGATCCCCATCGGTTTTCAGCACCTGCAAGTCGCGCGGCAATTCCTGAATCCAGGGGGATGCATGCAAATCGGGTGTGTTGCCAAACACCAATAGCGGCTGCTCTGGTGAGCGGTGTCGCGACCAATACAGAATGCTGGCTGGCAGGATATCCGCCGCTACACCAGCTGGATCTCCGGCACTGACAACAAGGAAATGCGAAAAAAAATCAGGATGCTTTTTGCTTGGTTCCAAAGAGCTTTTCCAGGCTCAGATTGTCACGCCCGTATTCCGCTTCAATGTACTGGCGGGCAGAATGCTTCAGGTCGTTCGAGATCATGCAACGACCCTCCAGGATGACACCGTTCTGGATAATTAATTCCGGTGTCGATATGTCGCCCAGGATGCGAGCGGTTGGTAACAGCATGACCCGGTTGCGCGCAACAATATTGCCGATAATGATCCCCTCAACAATCACCGAGGTTGCATTTACGTTGGTGCGCACCCGTCCGCTGGCACCGATATACAGCTGATCGGCCTGCAATGATTTGCCTTCGAATTTGCCGTCAATCTTCAATGAACCGTTAATGAAAAAACGGCCGCTAAAATAGGAATTCTCTCCAATTGTGGAGTTCGTTACATCGGATGCCGTTTTTACCAGTGCCATTGCCTTTTTCTCACCACAGGCAGCTTTTCATAGCCAGTCTGCGTTGACCACTACTTTTACTCTCTGATTTTTATATTCGGCAGATTCAGGCGCGTAATGATCTCACTGACTAGTTGCCGCATCTCCAGTATGGCTTCCTGGACTCGATATCCATTTAACATGGTGGCATTCTCATAGCGCTCATCAAACTTGAGCACATCTTCCTTGTTGCTAATAATCCCGCCCCGATTCTGTATATCTACAGCCAGTTTTTCCAGAAAAGCCTTAAGCTTCTTCAAGGCCTCATTGGTTTCGTAAATAAAAGTCCGGGTCTGCCGGTTCTTCATTTTGAGCAGCTGCTCGCGGAAATCCTGATTTTCAGCGGTAGCGTATTCCTCGATGGTCTCGGTTACCACTTCCAAATGTCGCACCGCATTATCGATATTCAGACGCAGACCGTCGCGCTCCGCGGAGTGCGAAAAATCCAGCTGACAATGGCGATCAGACATCGCAGGCCAGTACTCCACCTGAATAGCATGCAACATGGAGTGCAGCATATTGATTTCCGAATCTGTGCAATTAGGGCTGGCCGCTTCGATTTGAATCTTGTCGGCTATTTCCAGCGCAGAACCGGACGCATTTGCCCCGGCCCGCGCGGTAGAGCCGTGCGTAGACGTCGATACCGGTGCATCCGCAGATGAGCCCTCAAGCAAGGTTCGTATCTGCTGCGCGTTCATCCGACTCACGTCCTGATCGGTAACCAGCTCGTTAATCTTGCCGCGGTACCTTTGAATGTCTTTCTGCACGCGACTTCTTTGCTCGGCGCTGCTGGTAGTACGAACGATTCCTTCCATTTTCTGGATGAAATCCAGTAGTTTCATTACTTCAGCCTTGTTCTCAGGGTTCACAGTTTTGCTCTGAGCAAGCATCGCGCTTTCTGGATTGTAAAGCAAGTATTTTTCCAGGCCAGGCAGCGCTGCTTTGCCCAGGGAACGCAGCGGACAGGTTAAGTTGATGAAAAAGCAGATCCTGGCGGTAAAGCGCGTTTGCAAGCGGCCGGTAGACCCCGGCAGGCAGTACTGCGACCAGAAAGGATCTGATTGCGCGGCTGCGATTACAGCCAGTGCAAATCATCCAATATTTTGCTGACATTTCAAATCAGACCTATACTGTGACCAACGGTCAATATATGTCTCGGGGCTATAGATTTCGAATTATAATCGGTATTTTGGTCATCGCTGCCATGTTAAGCATGACCTTTGCATGGGCTATCTATCATTTAAATACAATCAATAGTACTAGTCAACAAATTCAACAAGAAGTGGCCCGCTCCCTGAACAAGGCCGCAGTTGCGGGCCATCATAAAGAGATCCAGGTGCTGGCTTTACAAATCCAGGATACCATAGAATTTCTCTTTCTGTCCCTGGCAATCATGACCACCATATTGGCGCTCGCAGTCAGTCTGGTCGGATATCTGCTCAACAAGAATATTGTGGGTTCGATCCAAAGGGTGAATAGTCATATACGAGCCATTCTGGAATCACGGGATCTGGGCAGACAAATACAGCTCTTTGAAGAGAATGAGATGGAGGATGCAGTATTCTGGATCAACAATTTGCGCGAAAATTTCGGACTACTGGTAATGCAGATCAAGGATTACTCCGAATTCCTGCAAGAATTCTCCCAAACCCTGCAAAAGAATGCCGGTAATTCCCTGGCTATTTCCAGTGAACAGGCTTCTATAATCGCCACGGTTTCCACTAGCATGGAAGAGCTCTCCCTTGCAGCCAATCAAATCGCCGAGAATACCAGCTTTCAGGCCCGGGGACTGCATCGTATAAAGGTTAGTACGCATGGCCTGCGAGCCGAAACGGTCGATCTGAGTCATGCGGTTGATACGCTAAAGCAACTCGTCGCGAATACCAGTCAATCAGCCTCGACTGGCATTACGACTGTTGAAAGCTCGCTTCAATCCATGCACAGTATTCAGGAAAGCGCCCGCCGAATTAATGAAATCATCGTAATCATCAATGAAATATCGGAACAAACGAACCTATTGGCCCTGAACGCCTCCATCGAGGCGGCCAGAGCCGGTGACGCAGGCAGAGGTTTTGCTGTTGTGGCCAATGAAATCTCTCGCCTGGCGGATCATACAGTCGCCAGTGTAAAACAAATTGAAAACCTGATTTCCAGCACCAATCAGGAAGTAGCCAAGGGACAGCAGCTAGTCAGTCAAAGCGAGCAAACCTTCCAGTCTATAGCCGGCCAAATCCAGGCGATCAATCAATCTGTAGACAAGGTCAATGAATCTATATTACACCAAACCCAAATGGCCGGCGAAATCACCAATAACCTGGATCAAATAGCCGAAGTCACAGATTCTATTGAAAGCGCGTCACAAAAACAAAAAGAAACCTCGCAAAGTATTGCCAAAACAGTGTTGGGGATTAATGAACAGACCAACCTGTTGGTTCAGGACTCCAGGCAACTGGAATCCGTCTCCAGGGATATGGATGGCATTTCTGATTTACTGGATTTTTCTGTCAGAAAATACAAAGTCTCCAGTGAACGAGAGCTGTTTGTCTGGAACCGTCACTACTCTGTAAATTTCGCTGTAATTGACGATCAGCATCGATCCATATTTGCCAAGGCCAATGAGCTCTACCATAAACTAAAATCCCGACAGGCAATCGACGAGATTGTCCATACAATCGCTGAGCTCGTAAAAATCACTACCGATCATTTGCAATTTGAAGAACGCATTTTGAAGGCTAGCCGATACCCCCGCTATGCCGATCACAAAGCCCGTCATGAAGAAATGGTGAATTTCATGCAGGACTACATAGTTAACATGTATGCGGAAAAAGACCGCCGCATACAGTCTTATAAGGTCTTAAACTCGATTGGCGACTGGCTAAAATCTCATATACTCATTGAAGACAATCAGTATATTAAACATCTGCAATCAAATCAAAAGCGGGTTGCAAACCTTATTGCCGAACAATTGCAGAATGCAAAAAAAAAGGACGACCAGATACCTGATCGTCCCGCCGCGCCATAGTGTCGCAGTTGTCTTTCAAAAAATCTATGGCTTTTCCAGGATTAAAGCACCACCGACACCGCCACCAGCGCAAATCGCTCCCATGGTGTATTTGGCACCCGCTTTCAGATTGATAATCTGATTGATTGCCACCCGAATTCCGGTTGCTCCCAGGGGGTGCCCTTGAGCCAGAGTGCCGCCATTGGCATTCACATCGCCTTTTTCCAGGCGACCGACGAGGTCATAACCAAATTCGTCTCTGGCAACCACCATGGAGCCCAGAGCCGTGGCGGCAAAGGCCTCGTGGATCTCGTATTTGTCAATTTCGTCCCACTTTAATCCGGTGTTCTCCAGCGCCTGCCGCATGGAATACGCGATCCCCAGACCCATGATCGCCGGGTCAACTCCATAGTATCCCCAACCCTTGATCGCAGCCTGGATCTCCAGCCCTAATTCTTTGGCCTTTGATTCCGTCGTAATCAGCATGGCGCCCGCTCCGTCCGATTGCGGGCAGGCATTGAACAAGGTAACGGCTGCTTGTGACTCGCCTTCCTTGAAATCCTTGCCAATGAAAGAACCAAATTTTTCATACAATCCTTTCAAGCCGCCAGGCATGTTTTCATAGATAACAGGCGCCTTGCTAAAACGCTCCGGCTTTTCGACAAACCCGGTCTTGGACATGATAAACTCGTCTTTTTCCAGCACACCCTTGGAATGGGTCACAGGCAACAAGTAGTCATTGTATACGCCGCCCTCGATTGCATCCAGGGTTCTTTTATAGGATCCATGCGCATATTTGTCCAATGTATCCTTGTCCAGACCCAGTTTTTGGGCTACAATCTCCGCAGTGGTAAACATCATGGCATTCCGAATCGGGTCATTCAAGCCCTCTTCCACCCCATCAATGATAGTGATGTCTTCCATTTCCGGAATCTCGGCCCAGTTTTTTTTGATTTTATCAACGGATGCCGTTTTTGAGTTACGCTTGATTTTATCCAGGTAAACCGGAAAATTGGACATTGACTCCTCGCCAACAACCATCACCACATCGTTCTCTCCGAGTATAATGCGGCGTCCCGCTTCAAAAATAGCTTCGTAACCGGACACACAGTTATTTGCGACTGTGACAGCACTAGCCTTCAA
>JAGRNA010000192.1 GCA_020441005.1 Leptospiraceae bacterium | reverse complement strand
ATCCCGAAACTCCGGAAAGCGCAGCCGGGGCCGGGTTTCGCCTTCACGCGGGAAGAGCCGTTGCATCAGGCCTTTTTTGTGATCCCGCAGCGCCGCCAGCTTCCGTTCCTCTGCCGTGATTAGCTCGTCTAGCGAACTCAGGCAGTCGGCAATTTTTTGTTGTTCCAACAAGTTTGGAGGCATTGGAATTTTTACATCAAAGAAGGTGTCGGCTCGAATATTCAGCAGACCGGTACTGCGTGCGCTGCTAGTAATGTCTTTTATTAGTTGTCGACCGTGCCAGTTAGATTCAAATAGACCTTCAAAAAAGGCAGGCGCGTATTCTGTGTGTAATCGAAAACAATAGAACGCATTGGAAGCAGCAGCATCATCAAACTCAGTCAATTGATAGACACAACCCTGTGGAAAGCGTTTGGAGTTACCGCGATTATAAGCGAAATCGCCCCGTCGAATGTGAATATAATTCGAGTACTGGGCACCGGAAATATCGCGTCCAAACTTCTCCGCCTGAGCGACAAAACCGAGTCCCGCAGAAATACTCACTGGCGTTAAGTGGGCATCGCCGACCTTCTCGTGAAGTCTCTCACAGTATACATCAAGGACCCTTTCCTCCCAATCCCCTGCATCCCGAAACTCCGGGAACCGCAGCCGGGGCACAAGCGCGTGTAGTTTGTCTTTGCTCATGCTTTCTGACTCGTTACTCATAGGCGCTCAGACCGGAAATTGGGCGGCCAGGTCATTCGCTTTCCAATCGATCCGGGTGCTTCAACGCCTGCTTCTCTGCTGACGTCAGGCGGCGTTCGACTTTCTTCACATCTTCGGCCGGGTCGCCGTTTTGGGCGGTCAAATAACACGCATAACGGGTGATCATGATGTCGCTTATCTCCCGCTGACTGCCGGAGCCGAGATCGACCATTTTACCGACATCGGCAAAATGGTCCGCGACTGCATGGCCTGAAAGCTCGCAGGCAGTTTTGGCCTTACTGATGACATTGAGGAAGTTGTCCCACTTGGTGTAGCCCAGCAGGTGCTGGAGGTCGCGGGCGAGCCAGTATTCGATGCTGTTTTCGGTCTGCTGGGCGTGGCCCTCGAAGGTCTGAGTGAGTAATTGGATCTGATTGCTTTCCATGGTTTGCTGCCCCTTGCGGATTATCACTCATAGGCGCTCAGGCCGGAGATTGGGCGGCCGCCGGCTCGTTTCTTTAATAGCGGAACCAGGTCGGCCATCAGGTCCAGTTCACGCTGAGTACGCTCGCGCCAGCCGAGGTCTAGCGGCTCCAATAAATCAATCAACTGCTCGCCGTCAAAGATCAGACGCTGCACGATGGCGTCCACGAAAGCGGTCAGTAGATCCACGGCCAGGCCATGCCTGTCAGCCAGGACTGCAAGCTGCCGGGCCAACTTTTGGGCCTTGAAATGCTGATAGCCGGCCTTCACCTGTTTTTCATCGAGGGCCTTGCCGCTTTTCAGTGAGCGTACGTATTCGGTGATTTCGGCGCGTTCATCGATGAATTTGGCGTCGGACTCAATCAGGCCAATCAATTGGTCGCGGGTGAGCTTGATTTGCTGCGGGTCTTGCCCGGTAAAGCGGGCAATCAGGTTCATGATGTAGTCGTAATCAATCGTGGCCGATGCAAAGAGCACGAATTCAAAGTCCAGATTATCAACCGCCGGGTTGACCGTCGCGCCGGGCCGGGTCTGCTCGGTGCGCAGCCGTTGGGCGGTTTCCAGGTAGGCCCCCCGAAAGGCGTGCAGCATATCTTTGGGCAGCGTATCTTCGATCTGTTGTTTTTGATCGTCGGTAAGATCGGTGTATTGATCCAGTTGGGTTTGCAGCCGTTGAACCTCTTTAAAGCGGCTGATGAACTGCACGCGGGCGTCATCGCCCTTCAGGTTGGCCACCGCTGCGGGCGTGGCCTCCAGATTTTGCGACTCCAGAAAAACATCAAGGGCAGCCCGGGCGGCCTTGAATTGCTCGATAACCTTGGGGGCCGTGTCGACCAGCCAGATTTCTCTGGCGCTCTCAGATTTGGCGCCGGAGAATAGAGCAATGGCATCATCGACACTGGCCTGCTGACTGCGAAAGTCGAGGATTTGGCCATAGGGCTTGGTGGCGTTCAGAATGCGGTTGGTACGGCTGAAGGCCTGGATCAAACCGTGGTGTTTGAGACTCTTGTCCACATAAAGGGTATTGAGGTACTTGGAATCGAAGCCGGTCAAAAGCATATCGACTACAATGGTGAGATCGATTTTTTCGGCGCCCTTATGGGGCAGGTCTGCATTTGGATGCTCCTGATCCTTGATCCGCTGCTGCACGTCTTTGTAATAGGCATCGAACTCGCTAATCCTGTGACTGGCTTGATAGCGGGCATTGTAGTCATCGATTATGCGGGTCAGAGCGGCCTTCTTTTGCTCCGGCTCCTGATCGTTGTCGGCTTGTTCCTGTGGCAGTTCTTCTTGTAGCTGGCGCACATCGGCATTGCCCTGGGCCGGCGGCGAGAATACGGCAACGCATTTGAGCGGCTCGAAATCGGTATTCGAGGCGCACTTTTCGGCCTGCAAGCTTTTAAAAAGATCGTAGTACTCGATCGCATCGTTGATGGAGGAAGTGGCCAGGAGCGCATTGAATCGGCGTCCCGCTGTTGCGGCGTCATGCTTGGCCAGAATGGCGTCCACCACGGCGCGCTTGGTTAATGTTTCACCGGATTTGGGTACATGCTCGCCATCCGCTTTGAAGTAGTCCACATGGAAGCGCAGCACGTTGCGATCTTCAATGGCATGGGTAATGGTGTAGGCATGCAGTTCCTGTTGAAAGAGATCGACAGTAGTTTTGAGTGTCTGCATGTCGCCCTCTGGATCCTGAAAACGTTGTTTTAGCGTGGCATTGGCCGCAAAGATTGGCGTACCGGTAAAGCCGAAGAGTTGGGCCCGGGGAAAGAAGTCCTTGATCGTCTGATGGGTCTCGCCGAACTGCGAGCGGTGGCA
>JAGRNA010000191.1 GCA_020441005.1 Leptospiraceae bacterium | reverse complement strand
TTTGTGGACGAAATCGCAGGATACCTGTGCCCAAATCTTTGCTCCAGATATTGACTGTTCCGTGAAACGATTACAATTTGCGGGCGTGGCCCCGGGAAAGAAACCGAAATCTAGTCATGTGATACCTGGACTGGCTCGTTCTCCGGCAGACTCATTAGAAAGGGCGCCGCCTGAACCTCAGGTTGGGCAGAGCCCATCAGGGCCCGATTGCGGCTGGCAGGCTTCTTGACATATTTATTATAATAAAAACGGCTAAAGTTGTTTTGATATCCTTTTTGCCAGGCTTCGGCAATCAAGGGCCGTGCAGCATCCGGATCAGCCTTTTTTTCACCCAGCACAAAACCCTCCCAAAAGGTGCACTCGCTGTAATGTTTGCTGCTTTCCAGCTGATTGGCTACTGTGCGACATTCCTGCAGGGCTTTTAGACTAGCGGCAAACTGTTTGGTATCCATCAAAGCCCGGCTTAGATTGATGCGACTGCCCAGACTGTCTGTGCCTTCCCGATCCAGTTCAATTGCCTGCTGTAGCACCGGGATTGCAGACGCCGGTTGCTTTAGCTGCCACTGATAAATCCAGGCCAGATTGTTAGCGGCCCACACGCGTGGTTGCAAACTCAATAAAGTTTTATAATGTTCTGCTGCCAGTTGATACTCTTTTTGACGCGAATAATGAATTGCCAACTCCTGGTTGGCCATAATGTGCCAGGGGTTCAGTTCCAATACCTGTTGGAACAGACCAATTTTTTCATTTTGGCTGCTGGCTGGTAAATTCCGGGCCTGCTGATACAGCAAATGCGCCCGCTCCAGTTTGTCTACTGCAACGGTTTGAACGCGATCCTTGTTCTTTTGGACCAAACCAGCCGTCACAATTTCGGGATATATATTTTTAAAATTTAAATTCGACCATTCTCTTTTTTGCGTCAGGCTGTTTTTTACTGCTGGCAAAGTATTGTAAAAATGCCAGCGAAAGTAATCGAATTGCCCCTTGCCACGCCAACCTGGAAAATTGCGCCTGGCTGAGTCCAGAAAACCATGCACCGGCTTTATCCCGCTCATCGCCTCGACAACATGAAAATACTCGTGCAGCAAAGTTAAAAAACCGGATGATTTTTCCATCCAGTGGGAGGGCATAGATACATACCCCCGCATCGACCCGTACAGCTGCCATGGCACGTAGGCGTACACATGCGCCCCACCGTTGGCGGTTGTGGCAAAGCCTTCACCATTCCAGTAAAAAAACCAGGTATCCACATCGCCGCCATACTCAAACAAAAAGTCCGCCAGTTCCTGGCCGGCGCTCTCCAGATCTGGCTGACGCGACTCGACGCCGTAACTTGTACTGACCTTGAAATTACGGACAGTCAGGTCCATTTTATGATGCTCTCCGTGGAGACTGAGTTTACCCTTGCTATGCACTTCTAGCCAGGTTTGCAACACTGTTTCCATTATACGGGACGCGGAAATCTGATTGTCTGTGATACGAGTTTCCGCATTTATCCAATGGCCGCTGGAATCCTGAAAGCGCGCCTTGACCTCGTTCAAGTACAAGGCATGGAAGCGGTGGACATAAACGGGCTGAATGACACCCAGACTAGCGCGGGCGCGGGCCATTGGGGCCAGTTCTGACATGCCCTGATTCCGGAACCATTCAGCCATACTGGCGTTCCGATTAGCCCAGCTGGTACCCTGATCATACGCAGTTGCAGCCTGATTATATTCTGCCCGGGACAGAGCCTCGTGCCCCTGCCAATACAAGGCCTCGGCCGCGCTATAGACCAGCGTGCCGTCCAACCTGCCGGCAGCAAAGGGCCGGTAGCGGTCCTGCAATTGCTCCGCCTTGCTAGACAGACGGATCACATCCAGATAGCGCCCCTCTTCTAACGCGATCCGGCACTGCCAACCCAGATTTGTGATCTGATCCTGTGCCAGGGCCTTCAGATTCGAAGGTCCCGCATTTTGATCCACTCCGGTTTCCAGTCGCGACTGACCCAAAGTAACAGCCGTCTCTATCTGGTCGCGAGCGCTGCCCATCTTCTGGGCATTAAAATCCAGAATAGCCAAATGACGATAGATCCAGGGCTCCTGGCTGCCCTTCTGTAACGCTTTTTGATAGTATAAACGGGCGGTATCCGGTTTCTTGATATGCCATTGATACAGGCTACCCACGTTGGCGCTGTACCAGCCATTGCTTGCATCCTCGGCCTCGGCTTGCAGGGCCAAATTCAGGGCTTTCGTAACTTGCTTCTGCTCCAGATACCGGCGGCTTTGCAGATACAGATCCCGGGCCCGTTGCGCATCAGCCGACAATTCTGATAGTGCAAATACCAGGCCCAAAAAACTGAACACTAGCGGGGAACGACAATGACGAATTAGGGATCCAGAACGCAACATAGTACAGGCCTCTATGTATTAGAGGAATTGGCAGGGGTTTTGTTTTGTCAAGCCGGCCTTGACTTCTGTTTTACAGCCTGGGAAGGTGGTTTTTTCTGTTTTGATACAGCCAATCGGCGCAAGAACCGGATTCTAACACACACATGGGCGCCCAAGGCCAAAATACCCCTCAAGAGTTTAACCTGGAGCGATTGCAGGGCCTCTACCACTTGTCACCGTTGGGCATTGCCCTCAACAATCTGGAAGGGGCCTTTATTGAGGCCAATCAGGCCTTTTGCCGCATCACCGGTTATAGCCTGATGGAATTGCGCTCCATGGACTATTGGCAACTGACTCCGCCAAAATTCAAGGCGCAGGAAATGCATCAATTGGCGGAATTGCGCTCGAACGGCCAGTACGGGCCGTATACCAAAGAATACATTCATAAATTCGGGCATACAGTATTTGTGCGCCTGGTGGGGGTGCTCGTCACACTCAAAACCGGGGAGCAGTATATCTGGTCGATTGTGGAAGATATCAGCACTTCGATCAGCCAACAAAGCCACATCCGATTAATGGATAACGTATTTCAGAATGTTCTGGAGGGGATTTGCATAACCGATGCCAGCGAAAAAATTATTGAAGTAAATCAATTTTTTTGCGATCTGACCGGTTTCACGCGCAAGGACATCATCGGACAGACACCGCGTATGCTGGCTTCCGGCAAGCATAGTCCCGATTTTTATCGCGAAATGTGGACGGCGATCAAGGAAAATGATAGCTGGCGCGGCGAACTCTGGAATCGGCGGCCCGACGGGGACTTGTATGCCATACGATTGACGATCACAGTATTGAGAAATCAGGAAGGTGCTGTCACCCATTTGATCGGCGTGCTGATGGATATTACCCGCCAAAAAGAACAGGCGATTCATATGGAGCGCATGGCCCATTATGACGCCTTGACCGGCATCCCCAATCGGGTCCTGCTCGCCGATCGAATGCGGCAAGCCATTGCCCAAAACCGGCGTCATAAAAAAATGCTGGCAATCTGCTATCTGGATCTGGACGGCTTCAAGCCGGT
>JAGRNA010000190.1 GCA_020441005.1 Leptospiraceae bacterium | reverse complement strand
GCCCGGCGGCTCGTGATCCAATAGCGAGTCAATCAGTTCTGTCATCGAGCTACCCTGAAATGCTGGTTTGCCAGTTAATAATTCAAATAGCAAACTGCCCAGGCAAAAGTAGTCACTGGCGGGGCAGCAGGCAAAAGGGCTTAGGCCGCTGTGTTCGGGGGCGATGTAGGCTGGTTCCAGCCAGGTGCTTTGCAAGTCATCAAAATTTATAAACTCCTGTTGGCACACAGCCGGTGTCTGCCAAAGGCCGCTTTGCCAGCACTGGATGGTTTTGCTTTTGAGGTCGTAGCTAAACCAGGCGGGATGCAAGGGCCCCGCAATGGTATTCTGCTGGTGCAAATGCTCCAGGACGTCCAGCAGCTGAAAAGCGATTTGCAATATATCCTGCACAGCCAGGCGCTTTTGTCTTTGGGCAACAGCTAGATTGATGCCGACCGGATCCTCCAGGGCCAGCAGTTGCTCACCGCCATCGTCCTTGTAGAACGCTGCGGGCGGGATCGCTTTCAAATTTTGGAAGTTTTGGTGATTTTGCCAGGCTTGCCGGAAATAACCATCGCGTACCTGATTGCGATGCGCTGCGGACAAAAGCAGTACGCTCTTGTTTTGTTCTGGCAAGAGGGCGCGGGACCAGGTAAATCCGCCAGCAGTCAGAAACTGCTCCGTTATTTCATAGACAGGCAGATCCATGGTTCTCTGCTAGAGTATCGGTTTTCAAGCGACCAGAATCGATTTGGTGGACGTCATTTTTAGCCCGCTGTACCGACTGTTGCCGGCAACCGGTTGATTGCTTCAGGTTCGGTGCCAGCTATGATTGACAGGAATCATAGCTGCTTCTATCGCTCAGTGTGCCTGCAAGCTGCTAACAGGCCAGCTGGTCCCGCAGCTGGGAAGCGGGAAGAGATTTGCAACCAGCGCCAATCCACCAGGCTCGGCCTGCTAGATCACGATTTCACAGTCAGCAAAAACTGTTGAACCGTTATTCTTTTCAATGAAAGCTGCAATGGAAAGCGGGTCCGAAGCTTTATTGGCCAACCTGACCGCGCCCCTGAGTTCCACCGCTCGATCAAAGAGCACCGGCCCTTCAATTTGCAGGTTTTGGATGTGGAGCAGGGAGGGGATCGTTGCGAACAACTTTTCAAAGTCGCCAATCTTTTTATAATAACTGTCGAGACTGATTTCTGGCTCGCCAGTCTGGCGCTCGCTGTGCATACTAAGTTGCCAGGACTCGGAGTCCAGTTGGTAAAGATCACTGCGGCGCACCAGGAGATCTGCGCAGCTCTTGACCGGCGCAAAGCGGGTGCGTGGCACCACAATCACACGGCTCTTTTCAAAATTGCCGATTGCCGCCCCCATCGCGGTTTCGAGTTGCCAGACCGGTTCGCCGTCAACCTCTTTGGGGTTAATAATCAGGGCCAGCGGCATGCCACCAGCTTCCAGCCGTTCTTTCAAGCGGCGTAAATTGACCCACAGGTTGTTGATATTAAAATATGGGAATTTGCTGATATCCTGAAATTCGGCCAGGTGCGTTTCGTCGACCTGGGCTGTTTCCAACAGCTCAATGCGCCCGCTTTGTTTATGGCGATAAAGCACGCCGCCCTTGAGGTCTGCCCTGGTTTTGGGGGTGACCTCCGAGGCCCAGTCCAGTTTTTTTTCTATAAAATACTTCAAAATACGCGGATCGGCGGTCGCGCCCAGATTGTCGCCGTTGGAAATAAAGGCGACTTCATGGCCGGCCTCCAGCAGCTTGTCCAGCATGCCTGTGATCTGCAGGGCCAGGAATATATCGCCATGGCCCGGCGGGCACCAGTTGTCTTTTTCGTTGGCCGCGTCCAGCGGCATCAGGTCGCTTTGACGCAGGCGTGGCACACGGTTTTGCACAAAGTCGGCCGGCAGATCGGAACGAATGTCGCGATTGATACCGGCGATTCCAGGAACAGCCAGGCTGTCTTCGCGTGTATTGAAGGAATTCATGAGCAGCAAGGGCAGCTCGCAATCCTGCTTTTTGCGCAGCGCTGTGATTTGATTACGAATAATTTCCAGAAAGTTAAGGCCCTGTTTGACTGCAATGATTGACTTTGGTTTGGACAGACCCATGGAGGTGCCGAGACCCCCGTTAAGCTTGATGATTGCCAGCTTGTCCCAGTCGGCCAGGCCGGCGGTTTCTTGCATGTCAGTCTCCAGGTCGACTTGCAGATCGGCCGGCAAGTCGCCAATCAACTGCCAGTCGGCTTTGCCGGACTCACCGCCGTGTAGCAGCTCGGTGCGTCGCAAGAATTCCCGGATCGCCAGCTCATGCAGCTGACCGCTTTGCATACGCGCCGTGATCGAATCTTGAATGGATGGGGGCAGGCTCATGGGTCAAGCGAGGCATCCAGCCGACCGCTGTCAATTGCTTTCGAAAAACCGTTGACGCCCTGCTCGCCAGCGCTCTCTTAATGGGACTATGTCACGATATTTTTCGAAAACACTTTGGCAATCCGTGCTGGGCATGCTCATTTTTATCAGCATTGGTAGCGCAATCGTATATCGTTTTGCGCCGCGGCTGGCTTTAAGCGGGATTGAAGAGATTTATAAGTGGAATGCCGGTCTTTCGCGCAGCACTGCTGATCTGAGCGGCTATAAGTTGCCCTATTTGCATGGCGGATCCGGACCAGCGCTCTTGCTGATCCACGGTTATGGCGACTCACGGCGGGCTTTTGTGCAGTCAGCGGCTTTTTTACAGCATGATTATACCTTGATTTTGCCGGATCTGCCCGGCTTTGGCGACAGCCCCAAAGATCCGAAACGCGATTACTCGATAGCCCGTCAGGCTCTCAGCGTGGTAGAGCTGATGGACGCCTTGTCGATCCCGTCGGCTTACCTGGTGGGCAACTCAATGGGCGGCCATATCTGCGCTTATTTGGCCATCCATTACCCAAAGCGTGTGCAGCGTCTAATTCTGTTGAATCCGGCCGGTCTGTTGGTTGATGACCCCATCCCCTACAAAGCCGAAGTTCAGCCCTTGCGCAGCCGGGCTGACTTTGAGGCTTACCTGGATGATGTTTTTGTAAACAAACCCTGGGTACCGGAGCCCTTTATCCAGGTCTTTCTGGCCGAGTCCGAGGTCAATTTCAAGTGGCAAAACTTTCTGCGTGCTCAAATACGATCAGGTGAGGGTTATATCCTCAATGACCAGGTTGGCCGCATTCAGGCCCCAACCCTGATTTTTTGGGGCCGCCAGGATGGGGTGATCAACGTGGTCCATGCGGCGGAATGGCACCAGCGGGTTAAAAATTCACAGCTCAAAATTTGGGACGACATGGGCCACGCGCCGCAGTACGAAGATCCGGCCCGCACAGCTGAATTGATTCGGTCTTTTTTGTCGCCCGCCAGTCGAATTTGAAGCCGCTGACTGCCGCTTTATCTGTTGTGACAGTTGGTTGTACCATCAGGGCAGGGTCCCGTTTGGCCGCGTTCACAGCGACCGTTGACGCACATTTGGTCCAAAGGTCGAGCGATATGGCCGCAGTTCGGACGCAGAACCAGAGCCCGGTGCTGGATTCGTAAGCTCCTGAAATGATAATAAAACTAATAGATCATCGAGTTATTCTGATGGAAGTATTCGGCCTATGACAGTCCGGTGTCGACTAGCCTGCTATGGTCGTAACAAAAAACCGGGATTTCAGGCGTGTGCTCATGTCTATGGATATTTTGGCCTTGATTCTGCTTTTCATGCCCTATCCGCTCGGGATTGGCCGGATAGCCCATACGAGTCTAATGACGCGCTTGAAGTTCATTTCAAGCTGGGCGAGAAGGCCTTTGAGACCAAAGCAGGAGTGGTGCGAGTTGATGACAATGGCGTCGGAATAGCTTTTCGAGCCCTGAGCGCAGATGTAAAAAATGAGTTGCAGCATTTTTGCTGGACTGCGAGCCGGCCCGGCTAGTGGCCATTGCTGTCACACCCCGGTGCTATAATACTAACGGTCAGTTCTGTCCCGGTAGCTGGTTTTGAACAACAGAATTTGGCTTGACAAATGAACCGGGTTGTGATATGCCCACGCTGGCAAGGACAGGCGGTCCGGAGTCACCGGCGGCAATTCGCGCGGGCTTTTTGACCCCTCTGCCTATCCTCCCGCCCACAACATTCGAGGGTTTAGACCTACTCTCAATTGCTGACGAAGCCGGCAACCGGTCTGCCCTGCATCAGTCTGGCTTTAGCTAGCCAGCTTATCAGATTGACGTTATGCTCTGGAAATATATAGACTACAGTGAGCGCGCATCGTCTGGGCCTTGAGTCCGGGTGGTCAACGGATCCAGTTCGAGCGTCCGGGTTCGAGTGCCTCAAGGATTTTTGATGCCTTGTCAAGACGATAGATGGCGCCGCTGCTGGTGATTGGCATCAATAAAAGCAGCTTGACAAAGAGATATATGTGCGGCGATTGACTTTGTGATGCAAAAAGGCAAACTTGATGTAAGAACAGAGAATATTCTTCCCATTATTAAAAAGTGGCTCTACTCGGAGAAGGAAATCTTTGTGCGGGAGCTTGTATCCAACGCCTTTGATGCGCTGGCCAAGGTGCGCAAGCTGGCCCTGAGCGAAGACATTCGCGATGCGGACGACGATGATTTCAAGATCGAGATTACAACCGATAAAGAGCATCGCCAGCTGATCATCGCCGATAACGGCATCGGTTTGACCGGCGAGGAAATCCGGCAGTACATTGCCCAGATCGCTTTTTCGGGCGCTGAAGAATTTGCCAAAAAATACGAAGCCTCGGGCAATAAAAACGACACAGGCATTATAGGCAACTTTGGTCTGGGTTTCTACTCCGCCTTTATTGTATCCAAACGGGTCGAGATCGACAGCTTAAGCTGGCAAGCGGATGCGACCGCTGCTTTCTGGGGTAGCGATGGCGGCGAAGAGTATGATATTGGCGCCGGTCAGCGGCAGAAACGCGGTACCACCATCACATTGCATATTGACGACGATTCAGATGAATATCTGGAAGAGGCGCGTATCAAGGATCTGGTCAAGCGTTACAGCGATTTTTTGCCCGTCGCTATTCATGTGAACGGCGAAAAGGCGAACAAGCAGGATGCTTTGTGGGCCAAAGCGCCCTCCGGCGTTAAAGAGGATGAGTATAAGGAGTTTTATAATTATTTATATCCTTTTCAAGGCGAGCCGCTGTTTCACGTCCATTTGAATGTTGATCACCCTTTTCATCTGAAGGGGATCCTTTATTTCCCGCGACTGGGGCATGAGCTGGATCTGCAGAAGAGCAATATTAAAATTTATTGCAAGCAGGTCTTTGTAACAGATGAGTCGCAGGGTCTGGTGCCCGAATTTCTGACTGCACTGCAGGGTGTCATCGACCTGCCGGATTTGCCCTTAAATGTATCACGCTCTTATTTGCAAAACGAGCCCCAAATCAAAAAGATTGCCAGTCATGTGGTCAAAAAAGTCGCCGATCGGCTGACAAGTGAATTCAAGAACAATCGCGAGAATTTTGAGAAAATATGGCCGGACATATCACCCTTTGTCAAGTATGGCATGATGAATGATGACAAGTTTTACGAGCAAGTCTTGCCGGTTTTAATCTACCCCAAAGCTGACGGTGCAGACGGCAGTTTTCTGTCGATTGAAGACTACCTGGCTGCCAATAAGGACAAAACCAACGGCAAGATTTACTATGCCACGGATGTAAACGCCCAGGCCGGACATTTGCGCCTGCTTAAAAAAGAGGGCATCGATGTACTCGTAATGAGTCATATGATTGATTCGCATTTTATGCAGTTCCTGGAGGGTAAAAATCAGGACTACAAGTTTGCCAGAGTCGATGCCGAGGTGTCCGAGCATGTGATGGATAAGGATGCCAAAAATGACATCGTGGACGCTGACGGCAAGGATGATCAGTCTGCCCTGGAGGAACTGTTCAAAAAAGCGCTCGGTGCCGATGGTGAGCAGATCAAGTTCCGGGTTGAGTCCCTCAAGGATGACAATATACCGGCCATGATTCTGGTAGATGAACAGATGCGCCGTTTTAGTGATATGGCGGCCATGATGAATCGGAGCGGCACGGGGGCTCCGCCCTTTCCCCGGGATCATACAGTTCTGTTAAATCGTAAAAATCCGATTATCCAATCTTTGTCAAAGCCGGCCATTGTAACCGGAGAATCTGGCGAGAGCAAGCAAGAGCTATTAGCTAAAGAAGTTTACTTCCTGGCGCGTCTGTCTCAGGGCGGTGTGGGCGCTAATGAACTGGAGTCTTTGCTAGTGAACTCTTACTCATTGCTGGCCCGGCTGGTCTGACAAGCGCCGCAGTGTCCTATAGTTTAATGCCATGGGCGCTGGATTGGCCGCAATTTCGAGCAGTTTGCTTCGATGACGACAGGGTCGCGACCTGCATCCGCAATCGGGCTGATGCCATTCGTCGTTATAACGAGCATTTCCGTGTGGAAATCGAAGGCGGCGATCCGGATTTAGAAACTGCCTTAAAGATGATCAGTGCCAGGCAGAAAGGACCCGGTTATGCTCTGGGATATGCCCTGGATCTATTGGTGCAGTGTCATGGCCGCTTACTGGCGAATGCCGGCTTGAGTGCCTGCCGCTGGAGCTGGATAGCAGCCGTTGCTGCTGCGGTGCAACAGGTAAGGCCTGAATTGGATCTGGAATCTGATTTTTGCCGCCAGCCCCCGGGCATAGATCTGCCCACCGGGATGGATTTTCCCTTGATTGGTTTTATCCCGCGTCATGATCTGCATTTACTGGCCTCAGTGCCGCACTCTAATGATGATGAACT
>JAGRNA010000189.1 GCA_020441005.1 Leptospiraceae bacterium | reverse complement strand
GGTCTGCATAGGGTCCGGCCAATGCAAGCGCAGAGTCCGCCAGGTACTCCAGGCCGGCCCCATCCGGACGGACAAGCCGGTGTTTGTGCCGCTTTTGAGGGGCCGGTTTCTGGTCCGTGAGCTCAGCACCGTCATCCTGGCCGTTCATCCCGGCCCATCGTATAAAATCTGCCAGCGCGGCATGATCCTCAGGGGGTACAAAATCCAGCAGGCTGTGCTGGTACAGATCGGCGTCGCTACAGCCAAGCAAGGCCGCCAGAGCCCCGGCACTACTCAGGATCTGGCCGTCCAAATCCAGCAACAGGTAAAATTCGCTAGTACTGCCGGCTAAAAGATGCAGCCAATCTGAGTTGTTCGGTGGAGGTGTGGCGGATGAGCTTGCTGCCATGGCGAAATCACAGCCCGATAAAGCCTGCAATTCCTGTTTTATCCGACTGGAATCAAATTGTCCAGCATTTTCACTATGGCCAGAAACAAGCAGACCCTGGCCGCAACAGAATCCAGGAAAATCGTGGCTGATATCTTCAAATTAAAGCGCTCGGGAGCTGACATCAAAATCCAGAGTGGTCGCCACTGGCCCGGTCTGCAGCAAATGCCAGCCCAGCGCGGCCACCATCGCCGCGTTATCGGTGCATAGCGCCCTGGAACGTGGAAAGGTCAGCTGAAACCGTTTTCGATCGGCGGAGGACTGTAAGACCTGCCGCAAAATGCCATTGGCTAATACTCCACCGGAGGCAATCACACGCCGGATTCCAGTTCTGGCTACTGCCCGCTCGGTCACCCGCGCGACCAGTTCAAAAACCGTGTTTTGAAAATCGAAACAAATTCGGCCGATGTGTTCTGGTTGCGCAGCGGCCCCTGGTGCAACCGGCAGGTCTTGCACAGCCTTGCGCACAGCTGTTTTGATTCCGGAGAAAGAGAAGGCCAAATCGCTACGCGGCAAATTTTTCAGGAGCCGGGGAAACAGACTCCCTTCCCCGGAATACTGATGAGCTAAACCGTGCTGATCCGCATAGGCCCGGGCAGCAGCCTCAATGCGCGGCCCACCGGGATAACCTAGCCCAATCAGCGAGGACGCCTTGTCAAAGGCCTCTCCCAGGGCATCATCCATGGTGTCGGCGATGCGCAGCAGTTGCCCCGGACCGCGAACCTCAAAAATGGCCGAGTTGCCGCCCGACAAAAGCAGACCCAGAAAAGGAACCTCGATCCGGGCACCCTCCAGGGCTGAGGCATATAAATGAGCTTCCAGATGGTTCACGGGCAAAACAGGCAGATCATGCACAAGGGCGATTGATTTGGCCAGGTTGGCACCGATCATCAGAGAGCCGGTCAAGCCCGGCCGGTTGCTGACTGCGATGCAGGCACAATCCTGGATGCTGACACCGGCCTCGTCCAGGGCCTGTTCATACAAACCATTAATTTTTTCCAGGTGCGCCCGGCTGGCTATTTCCGGCACAACCCCGTGAAAAGGGGCATGCGCTTCAATTTGCGAGTATACACAGTTGGCCAGAATTTGGGTCCCGGAGCGTACGACAGCCACAGCCGTTTCATCGCATGAGCTCTCGATACCTAGTACCAGGTCATTGGCGGTCGACGGACTGGTCACGGACAATCCTCATTAACGGCTTAATTCCGCCAGGGCCCGCTGCAGTTGTGTATCTGTCTGTGGATCCAGCTCACCGGAAGATTCATGGTAATGCTGCTTCATTAAACGCAGAGCAAACTCGGCTGAAATGGGCCAGCCTCGTTTCTGCATATCGGCCTGAAACACGGCCGGTAGTCCGCTTTGATAGTTCGGATGCTGCTTCTTGAACGCGGCAAAGACCCCTGCTTTATTCATTTGATAATGATAAAAGGATTCCGCCCGGCTGGCCTGCCAGGACGGCACCAGGATATCGGGTTTCAAACCCTTGCCATGTATCTGGCGACCTTTGGGTGTATAATACTTCTGAATGGTGATCAAAGCCCCCGCATTACCGGGCAGGTCGCGGAAAATCCGCTGGACGGAGGCCTTGCCAAAGCTTTGTTCTCCCAGCAGGCGCGCCCGGGCATGATCCTGCAAGGCACCAGCCATAATCTCGGAGGCTGACGCGCTGGAATTATTGATCAAAACAACCATCGGCAGATTTTGATAACGGCCGGCATTTTCCTCGGTTGCATACAATGTGCGGTTCCATTCCTGGAAACGACCCCGGGCTTCCACAATCGCCGCCCCCTTCTTGACAAACAGGCCGGCCAGGTGGGCTGCCATATCCAGATGACCGCCGGTATTATCGCGCAAATCAAGAATCAAACCGCGGGCCCGGCGGTTGCTGAAACTCTGGAGCGCTTTTTCAAAGTCACGCACACTGCCGCTTTCCTCGCCAAAAAAATGGGTCAGCTGAATATAACCCAGTTGCTCTTTGGCAAACCAGTGGGTGCGCACATAGTCCATCTGAAACTCGCCGCGAATCACCTCAATCTCCAAACTTTCATCAAAGCCCTCTCGTCGAATGCGCAAGCGCACGGGAGTGCCGCGCTCTCCGGTAACCAACTGCGACAGACGACCAATATCCAGTCCGCGGGTTTCTGTTCCATCCACGGCTTCGATAATATCACGCGGCCGGATACCGGCTCGCATCGCGGGCCCACCCGGCATCGGCGCGAGAATCAAGGGCTCACCGGCCTCCAGCACCAGTTCCACCCCGATCCCGATCCGGCTACCGCCCTCCATACCCATAAATTGCTTCATTTCATCCGCATTCAAAAAACGGGTATACGGATCCTGTCCGGCCGCCAAAAGACCACGCACTGCGCCTTCCATCAGTTTATCGGTGGCAACCTCCTCTACAAAATAAGCGTCCATATAGTGGAGTAGAGTTTGCAGAATGTACTGATAGCGCTGTGTGCCTTCCTGCTCGCTATCAGCAGAGAGCGGAGCAAGGGCCAAAACTACATTCAGAAATAAACTAAGCAGCAGCAAAATGCCTAAATGAGAAGTGCGCTGTAATTTTTTCATATTACTTCCGGACCTCGGTCAGTTTTTGGTAGGCTTCATAAAAAACTTTATCTTCTGTTTCAAAGAGTTTCAGGACCTCCTGACAATTCACCTTGTTTTTCAAGCATGCCATTTGCATGATCTCTGCATCAGTTTTGGATTGCAGCATTTTATGAAACGGGGCCCGGCTACGCATATCCAGATAGTCAGCCTTGACACGTCGCAGATCATCGTTGTGCGGTGTGGCGCCACCACAGGCCTGAATAAAAAGAATCAGCAGGAACAAGGCTGCCCGCCGGCAAATAAAGCAGCGCCCGGCGGCACTGCGCCCTGAGATTGATGGTGCGAACAAGACGGGCCGCAGCGGTAAAAAAGCAAATCTCATTCCCCAGGCTACCTGATCCGGGAATTGCTGTCAAGTCAAAGGGAATCGGGCACCCATCCAATCAAACCGCTAAAAAAGAATGCAAATAAAAAAAAAGAGGCTGTCCCCAAACAGCCTCTTGCAACCCACGACATGTTGCCACCGGCAAAATTTCGATCGAAATTAAGCACGGCGTGAGCAATTTGGGAGCTTTGCTTTCAAATTGCGTTCTGCGTCCCAAATACCATGGATGGCTTGGGGCCGACTTCAAATTTCAAACACTCCCGCTAGCAATCACAAAATGCGCCGCAGGCAGAGCCAGGCCCTGTTTCTGTGCGGGTGGTGGGCTGCAGCTAGTCGCATGAAAAAAGCGAGCCCAGGCTGGTCGCCCCGATGAATTCGGCGAACCGCCTGGCACGCTCCGGGCAGGCGTTTCTACCTGAGCGGGTCATTTTTCAGGGCAACAGCAGAGCTAGCGTCT
>JAGRNA010000188.1:776-10855 GCA_020441005.1 Leptospiraceae bacterium | reverse complement strand
CGGCCGAACGAGTAAGTGGTTTAGTCGGGCATTGGTAGAAAGCACCCTGGAAGGGCATACTTTATATCGTGATGCCCTGCAAATGCTGGGTATTAAAAAAGTCGCCACTTTAAATAAATTGGCCCGACAGCTTGGGGTTCATTCCTGATGGCCTACCTGCTGGATGCTAATGTTTTTATACAGGCTAAAAATCTGCATTATGGTTTTGATTTTTGTCCCGCATTCTGGGATTGGTTAGTTGAACAAAATGAACGCAAAAATCTGTTTAGCATAGAAAAGGTTAAAGACGAGCTATTGGCAGGCAGTGATGAACTCAGCGAATGGGCACAGTTGCAGGGGAAAAAATTCTTTTTAAGTCCTGATCCAAAGGTGTTTGCAGCACTGCCCAGGATTAGTGAATGGGTAGTAGCGCAAGGATTTGACATAGCCGCTGTAAATACTTTTTTTCAGGTGGCTGATTACTATTTAGTTTCGCATGCTCACGCCCAGCAATACACATTAGTGACCCATGAAATCCCGGCCTATACACCAAAAAAGATCAAGATTCCCAACGTATGTGTGGGTATGGGAATCAAATTTATCAATCCTTACGAGATGCTGCGCACTGAACGGGCTCGTTTTGTGCTTGCTAAGGAGCTATAAATCATGGGGAGGAGGCAAAGTAAACCACTGAAAGCACAGAATAGCACTGAAATGCTTTTGACACAATTCTTTGCTTTGGTGGTTACTACTCCAAAAAATTCTGTGCCATTCCGTGAATTCCGTGGTTGTAGAGTGGGAATGGTAGAATGGTCGGCTAAGCACAGTAATATTCCACAAAAAAATGTCACAGGGTCTATTTATAATTCAATAATGGCAGAGTTGCTTTATTATGATGAAAGTTATGCAATACGGGGCCGAATTTTTGAGGTCTATAGAGTAATGGGAAGCGGGTTTTTGGAATCAGTCTACCAGGAGTGTCTTGCAAAAGAATTTGCTGCTGCTCAGATTCCGTATTTAGAACAGCCTGAACTGGAATTAAACTATAAGGGTGCCATATTGAAATCCAAATTTAAGCCCGATTTTATTTGTTATGGAGAGATAATAATCGAGCTGAAAGCAGTCAAAATGCTACTTCCGGAACACAAAGCGCAGCTTCTGAATTATCTCAAAATCACAGGTAAGAAATTGGGATTTTTGGTAAACTTTGCAGCCTCACCCCAGGTAGAGCTTATTCGCATGGTGGCATAGTTGTCATTGAAAATAGTAGCGAACCACTGAAAACACGGAATAACACTGAAATGATTTTAACTCAATTCTTGGCTTTGGTGGTTGCACACTAAAAAATTCTGTGCCTTTCCGTGAATTCCGTGGTTAGAGAAATTAGGAGAATTACATGCCCAAAAATGATCGTAGATTAATAGAAGACTGGCTACCAATTGCTGAACTCTCAGAGGAAAGTGCTCGGGAACGGCGTTCGATGACAGCATTACCACCGACTTATTATCTGCATGTTTGGTGGGCCCGCCGTCCACTGGTTGCCAGTCGGGCAGCTATTCTGGCCAGTCTGCTGCCAGCTGATGCCGATCGTGAGCAATTTAAATATCTGCTTGGCATTCATGGCGACCCGGTCGCGGCGAAGATCGCTATGAAAGAAGCTCGCAAAAGCGGTGACCGAATAGCAAATCCTTATACTTATGATAGGGCATTCAAATTTACACCAAAGGAGGATGATTTAAAAATTCTACCAGATGCGGTAAAGAAAGCAACGATACTGGACCCGACTGCTGGTGGCGGTAGTATTCCGTTTGAAGCAGTCAGATTGGGGTTTGAATCAGTTTCCAATGATTTAAACCCAATAGCGACACTTGTTCTAAAGACTACTATTGAGTTTCCTGCGATTCATGGATCAGATTTACTCAAAAAATATAATCAGTTTTCTGAAAAATTGGTAGAGCGACTTAAAGAAGAGCTTAGCGATCTGTTTCCGAAATCTCCTGCTGGAAAAACAGATACTACTTACCTCTTTGCGCGCACAATTACTTGCCCTTATTGCAGCGGAGAAATTCCGCTCTCGCCCAACTGGAAATTGGCTAGTAATGGAACCGGAGTCAGACTGATTCCGATTACAGGAAAGAAGCGTTATATCGATTTTGAAATCGTTAGTAAAGCTAAAGACCAAAGCAAAGGGACGGTAAAAGGGGGAACGGCTACCTGCCCCTATCCGGATTGCAAGCGTGATGTGGATGGTGATGAAATCAAGCGCCAGGCCCAGGCCGGGCAAATGGGTGATCGTCTCTTTACTGTAGTTTACAAAGCAAAGGTACCCGGCAAGGGCAAGCGCGAGAAATGGGAACGTGGATACCGAGCCCCGCGAGCAGAGGACCACAACCTGCAGCAGGTCGAAGCTGCCCTGGCCGAGAAAATGCCAATCTGGACTGCCCGTAATATTATTCCGGATGAAGAGATCCCTCCTGGTCACAAAACAAATGAGCCTAAGCGATTTGGTATGAATTCATGGCAGGAGGTATTTTCTCCCCGCCAGCTCTACGGCCACTGTGTCAGCGTAGAAATCTTTCAGGACATGGTGCAGGAATACGAGGCCAAGGGTGAACTGGATGATTTGAGCAGAGCTGCCTTTGCCTATGTGTCTCTGGCGCTGGACAAAATGCTAAATTATAATTCACGTATGTCTGTCTGGATGTCAACCCGCCAGGTAATGGCGAATACTTTTAATCGGCATGACTTTGCTTTTTGCTGGTCATATGCGGAAATGGCGCCGGCCATCACAAGTATGGGCTATGACTGGGCCCTGGAACAAACTGGCAAGGCACTCAAGGAATTGATCGAGCTGTTGCATGGTAAGGATGTCGATGTAGGCAGACCAATAACCGCCGGAGGTCAACAACAACTATTTGCAAACCCGGATGAGCTGGATTTACGTGAAAAGCCGGATAACAAATTGCCGGATATTCGTATTATCCGGGGCTCGGGTGATGCCCTGGATTTGGTTGATGGCAGCGTGGATGCGGTGGTCATGGATCCGCCCTACTATGACAACGTAATGTATGCCGAGCTTTCCGACTTTTTCTACGTCTGGCTCAAGCGCACAGCGGGTCTGCTCTACCCGGAGCACTTTGGCGAATACCTGACTGACAAGGATCGCGAAGCAGTGGCCAATCCAGCCCGCTTCGCTGGTGTAAAGGGTGCCAAAGAACGAGCTGGCCTGGATTACCAAAAGCGCATGGCTTCGATTTTTAAAGAGATGCGAAGGGTGCTGAAGCCCAAAGGCATAATGACGGTCATGTTTACCCATAAGGCCTCCGGTGCCTGGGATGCCCTGGCCAGTGGACTGGTTGAAGCGGGCTTTACAATCACATCATCCTGGCCGGTCAACACCGAGGCCGAAGGCAGTATGCATATCAAAGAGAAGTCGGCTGCCAAGAGCACCATCTTTCTGGCCTGCCGCATGCTCGATAAATCGGGCAAGGCAGCCAGCTATTGGGAGGATATAGAAGAAGACGTGGGCAAGCAGGTTCGCAGTCGTATTAGCCAGTTTCAGGCGGCCGGCATTGGTGGCATCGATTTGTATCTAGCTTCCTTTGGACCGGCTCTGGAAGTGTTTAGCTCGCATTGGCCTTTAAAACGGGGTGTTCCCCGCGAGAAGCCAAAGAAATGGAGTGCTGCTCAGGGGACCTTTGATCCCTATGCCGTCACCCCGGAAGATGCGCTGGATCGGGCGCGCATTGAAGTAAAGAAATGGCGTATGGATCAGATTACGACTGTCAATCGTAAAGGTCATCTGGAGCCTGAAACCGAGTTCTATGTGCTGGCCTGGGATGCCTTCCAGGCGCCCAAGTTCCCGGCTGACGAAGCCCTGAAGCTGGCCCGTGTGATTGGTCTGGATTTTGACCACGATATAAAGGGCAAGCTGGTGGCCGTAAAGAGCGGGAACGTGGAACTGCTTGATTCGCGGGCCAGAGCGGCTCAGGGCAATCTGGGTTCTATAAAGGGCTCGCATCTGGATATTTTACACTATGTGGCCCACCTGGCTCGCTCCAAAAATCTTTCGGCTGCTCAAAAGGCATTGGAAAAGGCTGAGCTGTTGCAGGACAGCGATCTGGAACGCACATTGGAGGCTCTCCTGCAGGTATTGCCGCCGATTAAAGGCAGTGACTATGAGTATCTGAATGAAATCCGCAAGCTGTGCTTTTCCCAGCTGCCTGACCCTGGCAAGCAGTTGCTGCTTTTTAAAGAAAAGAAAGGGGATGAAGATGAGGAGGTGGACGATTGAGTTTTCAGGACTATCAGTGGCTGGCCAACTATTCCACGCTGGAGCATAAACCGCTCCAGGAATTTTATATCCCCGCATTGGAGCGGGCAGTGCGCTATGATCGCATCAGTGCCTACTTTTCCGCCCGGGCCCTTTTCTATGCCTCACGCGGCATCCGCAGTTTTGTGGAACGCAATGGCAAAATGCGGCTGCTGCTTAGTTGTGAGCTCTCGGAAAAAGATGTGGGAGCGATTGAGAAAGGCTACGATCTGCGTCAGCAAATAGAAGACAAACTGGTAGCTATTCCACTGGCACTACCGGATTTGGAAAAGCGTGAAGGGCTGCTGGCATTGACCTATATGATTTCGCGCGGTACTCTGGATATTCGCATCGCTGTTCGCTTACTAGAACAGGAAGGCCGCTTGGTGCATGATTCTTTCTCCATTATGCATGATAAACTGGGAATCCTGTATGATAACGCAGAAAATACAATCAGTTTCAGGGGCAGCAACAATGAATCGGCTGCTGGCTGGATCAACAATAGTGAGAGTTTTAGTGTTCAGCTTTCCTGGGAAGGTCAGCGTGAATTGGAACGCATCCAGTATGATATTTCCTTTTTTGAAAAACGATGGAATGGCGAAATAGCAGGGCTGCAGGTTTTTGAATTCCCGGATGCTTTACGGGAAAAACTGATCCATGCTTACCCTCCGGCAGAATATGAAGCATTGCTTGGGGGAGGAAACAAAAATATTACAGCAATGCCTGGGACCGGCGAAGAGCCCCCCGAACCACCGATTACACCTGAACCAGCTCCCGATCCAGTTGATCCGATCATAATTGAAAAGAGGCGCTCCGACCTCTGGCGTTTGATCCGTAATGCTGCCAGTTTACCGGATGGACTTTCCGTTGGTTATCAAACAGCAGCTGTTTCACCCTGGCCGCATCAGTTACGCAACCTGAAACGCATGGCAGAACCGGAAAGCATTCGAATTTTGGTTTGTGATGAGGTAGGACTTGGCAAAACGATCACTGCCGGTCTGGCTATTCGTCAGTTGTATTTAGCAAAGAAAGCAAATCGAATTCTGATTCTGGTGCCGGCTGGTGTAATCCCGCAATGGCAAAACGAGCTTTATGAAAAATTCAATCTGAATGTTCCGGTCTATAACGGCAAAGAGCTATTATATAAACCTACACATGGAACTGGCTATCCGCCTATTAAAACAGTCTCGAGAACAGACTGGATGCAAGAAGCAATCGTTATCGCATCCAGTCACCTGGTTCGGCGAAAGGATCGCCAAAAGGACTTTCAGGAGGCATTGAATTGGGATTTAATCCTTTTGGATGAAGCACACCATGCCCGCAGAACGGGAGCTGGTTCGACCATGGAAAAGGGGCCCAACACCTTACTCCAGCTCCTGGATCAGTTAAAATCCAAAACGAAATCTCTAATACTGGCCACCGCGACACCGATGCAAATCCATCCGGTAGAAGTTTGGGATCTATTGAACATTCTCGGATTACCTGTAGAATGGGACAGAAGTGCTTTTGAAGAATATTTCACATTGTTAAATTCTAAAAACCCATCCGATGCTGAGTTATCCCGTTTGGCTGCATTATTCCGGGCCACTGAAAAATTCTATGGAGCTGTAGAACAAAAGTTAATTGAAACAATCCTGCCAGAGCCCGAAGCAAGTCACATAGGTCGAATCACCATTATTGAAGCATTGCGCAGTGAAAAAGGCACATTGAAAATAAAACGGCTTAGCGCAAAAGAGCGTAAACAGGCCGTAAGGATTCTTCAGGCAACTAGTCCGGTTCAGCGATTAATGGCCAGGCATACACGTCTCTTATTAAAAGAGTATTACAAGAAGGGTTTAATCAAAAACCGGATTGCTGAACGCAAAGTGCATGATATCGCCATTGAAATGCCTGCGAAAGAACGGATGCTTTATGAAATGGTGGAAAGCTATATTTCTGAGGTTTACAATAAGGCACCGGATAGCATCCGTTCGTCTGTCGGCTTTGTGATGACAATTTATCGTAAAAGACTGGCCAGCTCCTATCTTGCTCTTTACCGCACCCTCGAAAAACGACTACAAAAAGCCGGCTTTGAATTGGCTGACCTTTCCGGTGATGATATAGACGACGATCAGCAGAATACACTGGAAGATCGTAATATTCTGGTAAATCTGGAGAATAAACCAATGGCGAGTATGCTGCCGGAGGAGTTGCAACGTATCAAGGAGATAATGAAGGAATGCTCACGCCTGGCAACATCGCAAAAATCCGTTGAACTGGAAAGTATTATCCAGGCATCCATCGCAGACGGATATGAAAGTGTGATCATCTTTACACAATACACTGATACATTGGATTATTTGAAAGAATTTTTAGCTGAACGATCCCAGTCGTATGTAAATTCTCTGGGCACTTATTTTGGTGGTGGAGGACAAATCAAGATTGGCCAATCCGACTGGAAGAATAAAACCCGTGAGCAAATAAAAGAAGAATTTATCAAAGGCAATATTCAGTTGTTAATCTGTACGGATGCAGCGGCCGAAGGGCTTAATTTGCAAAGCTGCGGCGTATTAATCAATTATGATCTGCCATGGAATCCGATGAAAGTCGAGCAAAGAATAGGACGCATTGATCGAATTGGTCAGAAATATGATGAAATGCAAATCTATAATTTAGCATATAAAGATACAGTCGAATTTGATATCTATTTTTCTCTGGCTCAGAAAATACATTTGTTTCAGGGGGTCGTTGGAAAATTACAACCTATATTGAGTTTATTGCCGGAAAAAATTGAAGAATTGGCAATGCTATCAAAAGAAGAACGTGAGTTAACCAGGGAATCATTGTTCCATGAACTGGAAAGACAGCAACGCGAACTGGAATCTGATTCCTTTGATATTGATGCGGTTTCCAGAGAAGCTTTGGAAATTCCGGAAATTCCAGAATCCAAAGTGAGTCTGCAATTTCTGGAAAAAGTAATGAATCATCCAGATAAGCGGCCATCACAAATTGAATGGGCTAAACTGGACCCCGGTAGTTATGATATTGCCATACCGGGATTTGACAAAAAGCGAGTAACTTTTTCTCCTGAAAGGTTTGAATTCCATAATTCAAACATGGACTTGTTTTCGCATGGGAATACGCTTTTTGATGCTATGCTGGATATGGTGCCGGAATAACCCAAAATGCTTCCAGGAGTCCACAGGGATCTTGTTTTGCACGACCTGTTCCTCGATCTCAGCCAGGTCTGCATCCCACACGGCCTTGGCCAGTTCCCAGGCAGGCGTTTCCTGAAACATACGATAGTCGGCCACATGGATTCGATTTCTATTCACAGCAATGTCCCTGAACAAAACGCATTGATTCGCCATTGCCAAAAGCAGCAGTTGTAGCATCACAATTGCTGCCTTGCTTTTTGGTTTGGTGATTCCTGAATTGCGCATAATCATATGAGTATCCTGCCTGCTACCGGAACCAGTCAAGCCAGCTTTGCTGGCGATATTTATTCTGGCCCTGGTCAAAGGCAAGTTCCATCCGCCGCCTGGTCCTGATCAACAAAAGCGATATTCCAATTGACAAGCATCGACCCTGTTCATCTCTGAGAAGAGAAGCCCGGCTGAAATTCAGCCCCCGAGACAGCCATGCCCAATGCAGCCTATTCCCTGACCAAAACAACACCCGCCATCGACGGCCCGTTGATGCTGATCATCATGGATGGTGTGGGACTATACAAGGGAGCCGCCGAGGGTTATGACGGCAATGCGCTGGATCAGGCCGAGGCGCCGACTCTCAAAAAGCTGCTCGCCCAATGCCCGCTAAAGACCGCCCTCAAGGCGCATGGCACTGCTGTAGGGATGCCTTCGGATGATGATATGGGCAACTCTGAAGTGGGCCACAATGCAATGGGAGCGGGCCGGGTTTTTGATCAGGGCGCCAAACTGGTAGCCGGCGCGATTGCCAGCGGGCAGTTATTTCGCGGACAGGCCTGGCAAGAATTAATCGGCTCGGCGGACCAACCCGGTCTGGCTCGCAAGCATCAATCCGCGGTCCATTTCATCGGCCTCTTGTCCGACGGCAATGTGCACAGTCATATCGATCACCTGCTGGCCATGATCGATCAGTGTCAGGCCGCCGGTGTGCAACGCCTGTATGTGCACCCGCTGCTCGACGGCCGGGATGTCGAAAAGCAGAGCGCGCTCACCTATGTGGAGCAGCTGGAACAAAAATTGAAATCCATCGATCCAACCGGCAGCCAGTACGCCATCGCTTCGGGCGGCGGACGCATGCAGATCACCATGGACCGTTATGAAGCCGACTGGAGTATGGTGGAACGCGGCTGGCAGACGCATGTGCTGGGCGCGGGTACACTGTACCCCTCGACAACGACCGCAATCGAAAGCCTGCGCGCAAGCGTTCCGGGGATCATCGATCAGGACCTGCCGCCCTTCGTGATCAGCCGGCCGGGACAGCCGGAGGAGCCGCTGGCACCAATCCAGGACAATGACATCGTCATATTTTTTAATTTCAGGGGCGACCGGGCCATTGAAATCAGCCGCGCTTTCACCGAGGCCCAATTCGACAAATTTGATCGGGTTCGATTTCCAGGGGTCCACTACGCCGGCATGATGGAATACGACGGCGATCTAAAGATGCCGCCGCGCTTTCTGGTAGAGCCGCCGGCCATTGACCGCACCGTTTCCGAATACCTGGTGCGCAACGGCGTGCATCAATACGCGCTGTCCGAAACCCAAAAGTACGGTCATGTCACCTATTTTTGGAACGGCAACAATTCCGAAAAATTCGACCGGGCCCTCGAAGACTGGCAGGAAATCCCGTCCGACCGCATCTCTTTTGACAAGGCGCCGCGCATGAAGGCCGATGAAATCACCGATCAGCTGATCCAGGCCCTGGACAGCGGCCGCTACCGGTTTTTGCGGGTCAATTACGCTAACGGCGACATGGTTGGTCACACTGGTTCCCTGGACGCAGCCGTTGCCGCTGTGGAAGCTGTCGACCAGGGCATTGCCCGCCTGCTTGCCTCGGGGGCAAAACAGAACTGCACTTTTATGATCACGGCCGATCACGGGAACTGCGACCAGATGTACGAGATTGATAAAAAGACGGGTGCCGCCAAACTGGATGCCAGCGGGCAGCCGATCCCCAAAACCAGCCATACCCTCAGTCCGGTGCCCTTGCTCATCACTGGCGGCAATGCGGACCGCTTCACGATTGACCTGACCGTCCAGAACCCGGGACTCGGCAACCTCGCAGCCACAATATTGACCCTGCTCGGTTTTGCCCCCCCGCCGGAGTATCTACCCTCAGTCGTCAAGCCGGTATAACACCAGCGCCGCCCGGCAGCCGCGCACTCGTTTTATTGTTCGTCTTTGGCCAGCATGGTCTGAATCGCGGCAGCGATCAGGCGCGGCTCGTTTTTGATCTGGATATCGCCGACCATAATGTGATCACCGAAATGCTTTGGTGTGGACTGGGTTGCAGAACCCTCCTCGACCGAGTCACCCTGCACCGAGGACATGGCCCGATCTTCCAGATCGCTCTCGTAGCTGCCGCCCTCGCCATCATAATCGGCGCCCAGTGAATCTTCAGCCAGATAAGTGCCCTCACCGCTGAAAATTTCCAGGATTTCGGGCACCTGCATTTCAATTACCTTGAAGGCTCCGGCCCCTATTCCGCCGCCAATCAATGTGCAAACCAGCGCTGTCAGAATTAAAGGCACCAGGCGATTGCCGCCTAGTATACCAAAGGCCAGCGATATAATCAAACCAATGATAGCAAATACAGCCGTGAA
>JAGRNA010000188.1:0-689 GCA_020441005.1 Leptospiraceae bacterium | reverse complement strand
ATACCGTCCGGATTACCGGCGCTTCTGGTATGCATCAACCGCGCGGCGATATGGTTCAGACAGGCGGCGCTACGCGAACCGGGATACAATGAGACATGCGGCCGTTGGGAACGGATACTCTTTTGCACCAGGGACTCTTCAAAGACAAAGCCGATGCTCTTGACTTCTGTTTTCAGGAACTGAGCCGAAATACTGGCCAGCCGGTCGGCTACCCGCTTGGCTTCTATAGCGCTCGGCACCCGGTTAATCACCAGGTTGATGGGGGCGTCGGACCGGTTTACGACTATGCTTTTGATCATCCCGTAAGCGTCAGTGATCGCCGTTGGCTCTGGTGTCGTCACAACAATGACTTCATCAGCCGGCAGGACCAGCCCGATCACATTGGCCCCGACGCCGGCGCCGGTATCAATCAACATGACATCATAACCTTCCAGTCCGATGAGCTGCTCCATAAAATTATCGCGCTGCAATTCATCTATGTTGGCCAGCTGGGAAATGCCGTTGGCCCCGGCTATAATATCAATGCCATAGCTGGTATTCACGATGATGTCTTGCAGTTTCTTTTTGCCCTTCATCACCTCGTAAATATTGTGCTCGGGGATAATGCCCATCAAGACATTGATGTTGGCCAAACCCAGATCCCCGTCAAACAGCAGCACTTTTTTACCGATGCGGGCCATGCTGATCGC
>JAGRNA010000187.1 GCA_020441005.1 Leptospiraceae bacterium | reverse complement strand
CTCCAATAGGTCTAATGCCTTGCCCTGTGGAACGCCTTCTACAATGTCAAACAAAACCACATCGCCCAGCTCTTTTTGAGCGGTCAGCAAGGCCATTGTTCCGCCGATTTGCCCGGCCCCTATTAAAGCAATTTTTTTACGTGCCATATTTTTCTCCTGTCGTACGACTACTATTGAGTTGTGTCTTTCGCATGCTCACTTTGGCATCACCAGTGTAATGCCAGGATATGCAATACCCAGATATCTACGTATATTCTCCCCTGCTATCTTTTTTTACTTTACCAGGCATAACGCTTCGAATTACTTTTACTCACCCGAAGCCTTGCGACTATCTGTTTTCTTGCGTGTTACTTTTTTGCGTTTTTCTTTTTTCAGAACCATTACCGGTTGGTCCGATTTTTTGATTACGCCCGGTGTGATAATGATTTCTTCCACATCTTCACGGGAGGGAATGCTATACATCAGCTCCATCATCGTGTGTTCAACGATACTGCGTAATCCCCGTGCACCAGCTTCCCGTTGATTGGCTTGCTCGGCAATTTCCGTGATCGCATCATCGGTAAACTTGAGTTTGACCTGTTCCATTTCGAACAAACGCTGATATTGCTTCAATAGCGCGTTGCGGGGTTCGCTGAATATTTGCTTCAATGCGTTTACGTCCAAATCGCTAAGGCTGGCGATTATCGGCAATCGTCCAATAAATTCGGGTATTAGACCATAGGACATCAAATCATCTGGAACGACCCTGGCCAGCAGGCCTTCTTTCGATCGTTCCTGTTTTTCACTATCGCCATTTTGCCCGCGAAAACCGATTTCGCGGCGGCCCAGTCGTTTTTCTACAATCTTGTCCAGACTGACAAACGCCCCGCCGCAAATAAACAGAATATTGCGGGTGTCCAGGGTCAGGAAATCCTGATGGGGGTGCTTTCGTCCGCCTTGCGGAGGCACATTGGCAACTGTCCCCTCGATAATTTTTAGCAGCGCCTGCTGCACTCCTTCACCGGAGACGTCTCTGGTGATCGATGGGTTATCTGCTTTACGAGAGACCTTGTCAATTTCGTCTATATAGATGATCCCAACCTCGGCTTTCTTGACATCATTATTGGCGTTCTGGATCAAACGCAGCAGGATGTTTTCCACATCCTCGCCTACATACCCGGCTTCCGTTAGCGCGGTTGCATCTACAATGGCAAAGGGCACTTTCAGCATGCGAGCCAGGGTCTGGGCCAGCAGCGTTTTGCCGGAACCGGTCGGGCCGATCAGTAAGATGTTGGACTTGTCCAGCTCTACTTCACTATCTCTACGGCTTTGATTTAAGTTGATGCGCTTGTAATGATTATAGACCGCAACCGCCAAAGCCTTTTTGGCTTCATCCTGACCGACCACGTACTGATCGAGATTCTCCTTAATTGCTTGCGGTGTTGGCAAATCGCCGGTCAGGACTCCATCACTATGATCGACAACCTCTTCAGCGATAATCTCGTTGCATAACTCAATACATTCATCGCAGATATACACGCCCGGGCCTGCCACCAGCCGGCGAACAGTATCCTGCTCCTTGCCGCAAAACGAACAATGTAGCTTTTCCTTGTCCGTACCTTTACGCCTGGAACTCACGCGGAAGCAGCCTCACCCTTTTTGTTCGGAATTTCAATTACGGAATCGATGATACCATACTCCTGGGCCTTGTGAGCGGACATGTAATGAATACGATCGATGTCCTTCTCGATTTCCTCAATACTACGACCCGTATGACTCGCATAGATCTTGTTCAGCTTCTCCTTGATACCAAGAATTTCGCGGGCCTGAATTTCAATATCACGACTCTGGCCCTGCACACCGCCGACCGGTTGATGCATCATGATTCTGGAATTCGGCAAGGCGGACCGCTTGCCTTTCGTTCCGGCTGCGAGCAAAAGACTGGCTATACTTGAGGCCTGCCCGACGCATAGCGTCCTGACATCCGGTTGTATATACTGGATGGTATCATAAATAGCCAAACCATCGGTGACATAGCCGCCAGGAGAGTTAATGTAGATATAAATGTCTTTTTCGGGGTCTTCGGCGGATAGGAACAGTAATTGGGCGATAATCGCATTCGCATAGGTATCATCAATCGGAAACCCCAGGAAAATAATGCGGTCTTTTAACAAACGGGAAAAAATATCCCATTGTCGCTCTACCCGACCGGTTGTCTCTACTACTGATGGTATGATTGCCATTGATTATGTCCCTTGAAATGCAAGGCTCCTTCCCTTTTATTCAGTATCAATCATCCTGGCGGGCCCCGATTTTGTCAACCGGGACTTCCTGTCCTTTTTTGATCTCGGCGTTGGCCACCAGAAATTCGAGCGCCTTTTCATTGAGCATACTATCTTTGAGGTTTTCACGCACTTTTTCATCTTTTACAAAGTTTTCTAACTGCTCAGGTCTGAAGTGCTTGCCATACACCTCACGGATTTTGGCATCAATGGCGCTAGCATCAATTGTGATGTTTTCCTTCTCGATGACCTCACGCAGCACCAATTGCTCAGCTACGCCCTGCTCGGCCGCTTTCCGTAAATCAGCCGCGATGCGGTCGCTTTCGACACCGGTCATTTGAGCGATATGCTGAATTTTAGCACTTAATGGCAGGTCGGACTCACTATTCTGATTGCGCCGGGACCGCGTTGTTTTACGCTTTTTAGGGGATGACCGGGAATTTCCCGGAAACCGAAGCCCCATATTTTCTGCCATCCGGTCAATCCGGTATTCCGACTCACGCTCTATCAAAACGGATGGTACCTCGACCGCGCTTGCAGCCGTCAATGCTTCCAAAATGGAATTTTGCAGTTCGCGTTCCAGCTTGACCCTGCCTTCTTCCAGCTTCTCAGTCCTGATTTTTGCACGCAGCTCGGCCAAATCCTGATAATCGCCAGCGTCTTTGGCAAATTCGTCATCCAGTTCCGGCAATTCATTAAAAGTGGCTGAATGGATGGTCAGAGTGAACACCAATGTTTTACCAGCAATGGCTGCATCCTGAAAATCAGGGGCTACCGGCAATTCGACTGTATGCTCGGTGTTTTGGGTCAGACCGTTCAATTTATCGGCCAGACCAGGCAGCAGTTGATCGGGATTCACCTCCAGGGTCGAATCGTGTTGATGAAAGCGCTCCTCACCGTCGACGTGTAAAGCCAGGTCCAGCTTCAATTCATCCATCAACTGAATGCTTTCATCACTCTCGCGTGTTTTTTTTGTAGCGTGCTTTTGACGCAAGGCCTGTATTTCCTGATCCAGCAATTCATTGCTCATGGCTGGCACATCCCGGCTGCCCTTCTGCTTTTTGAGCTTGGCCAGTTTAATCAGTGGCAGGGCCTCGTATTCGCCTTTAATCCGGGCTTTTTTGTGTCGCTCCAGCTTCTCTACAGTAAACTGCGGTAAATGTAAGGGCTGCGGATCCAGCTCCTCAAAGATGGATGCCATGGCCTCACGCAAAAGGTGATTGCTGACATCCTCCAGGACCGAATCTCCGAGCGCTTTCTCGACAATATCGAGGGGCACCTTTCCTTTCCGAAAACCGTCCATTTTGATTGAGCTGCGCGCCTTTTGATAGGCCTGGGTATAGGCCGCTTCAATGTCGTCCGCATCAAATTCAATGCTGAGCTCAACTTTATAACTGCCATTGCGTTTGGTTTTGTATTGCATGCGTTGCCGAATCCTGGGCGGATCTTCCTGTAAAAGGGATACCGCATGTTAATGTAGCGGACAATGAGCGGGAAACGGGATTCGAACCCGCGACCCCCTCCTTGGCAAGGAGGTGCTCTACCACTGAGCTATTCCCGCGGTTTGCAACGATTTGCACCGCTGACTTTTTTACGAGCGGAGGGACTTGAACCCACACACCTTACGGCACCAGAACCTAAATCTGGCGTGTCTACCAGTTTCACC
>JAGRNA010000186.1 GCA_020441005.1 Leptospiraceae bacterium | reverse complement strand
GGAGAGCATCTGCCTTACAAGCAGGAGGTCGCAAGTTCGAGCCTTGCATCGCCCACACAAACAACTCCCAACCAGTGCGGGCTGCTTTGGATACGAGGCAGCCCGCACTTATTTTTAGAGCAGAGTTCAGGAAATCATAGTGTCCAGGGTTATTTGGCAGCAGCAGTTAATCACCTTAGAGGCCTGCCCGCGTGGACTGCATCTGATCACCCATCCGGTTGTCGCCGCTTTACAGGCCGAGCTGTCCCGGATACAGCGGGGCCTTTTGCACCTGTTCATTCAGCACACATCCGCCAGCCTGGCGATCAATGAAAATGCAGACCCGGATGTGCGCATTGATATCGAGGCCTGGCTGAATCAGGCTATGCGGGAAAACGAGCGTTGGTACACGCATACCCTCGAGGGTAGCGACGACATGCCCGCTCATATCAAGAGCCTTGTGCTGGGTCCGGATCTTATGATTCCGGTTAGCGATGGCCGACTGGCGTTGGGCACCTGGCAGGGTATTTATCTTGGCGAGCATCGGAACCATGGCGGCCGGCGCCATATTCTGGCCACCTTGCAGGGTCTGGCAGTAATTTCAGATTGAAGTGTATTTCCAATTCTGGAAACTGACCCAAATCGGACCCGCTCGGGCCACCGTTTCTGGCATGGCAAAAAAGAACAAAAAGGGGCAGCGCAGCACTGCAACAGGATCGCTTTCAGCGCGCGAATATGCCGATCACTTGTTGGAAGATCATGAACAGCGTCAGCAGAAACGCCAAAGTCGCTGGCAGAGTTTTCAATTATGGCTGCAGGATTGGCTGGAGTACATTCACGAACGCGGCCGTGAACGCCTGACGGTCATGGTCATTCCGCACACCGAAAAAAAGATCCTCACCCTGCATGTCAGCTTGTACACCATCGCCGCCACTATTTTAATCGTGTTAATTGTACTCTTTGCATCTGTGTTTAACCTGATTGGCAAAAGCGGCAAGGAAATTCAGTTCTATGATATGGGTCTTTCCAATAGTCAGTTCAATCTGCAAAGTATGCAGATGGCGGAGGAAATGATTCCACTGCACGAGTTGATCCTGAACTACAGCAGCACCATCGCCGATATGTATCTCAAGCTAGATGGCCAGGCAGATATCGTGGAGGGCCAGGGCGGTGCGGCCCAGGCCGTGACTTTGGCTGAAGTGGAAAAGCTGAAGGCAATGCTGCAAGAATGTCGATCCGCCGGTGAGGCTTGCAGCCAGCAGTTGACGGAAGATATTCTACAAAAAGTTATATTATTGTCTGAACAGGATAATCTGAATCTACGGCGCTCCATCGAACTATCAGAAAAAATTCTAGCGGAATTAAAAACACCGGCCAAAAAGAATCTCTTGCAAAACACGCCTTCCATTTGGCCAACCAACGGCTACCTGAAGCTGCCCTACGGTCTGCATGTAGACCCCTTCGAGGGTCGTGAAAAATTCGTGCGCGGGATCACAATTGGGACTCTGCCCGGGACCGAGGTGTATGCCACCGCGCCGGGCGTGGTTAGCAATATCGCCTTCGATACCGAGCGGGGACTCCAGGTGAGCGTCAAGCATCGCTATGGTATCCTGACATATTACGCGAACCTTGATCGGGTGCGGGTGAAAGAGGGCGACAAGGTCGATAAGGGGCAGGTCATAGCCTATAGCGGCAACAGCGGCCTTTGTGACGGTTATCAACTATATTATGAAGTGCATGTAGGCACTGTCGCTTACAATCCGCATGCTTTTTTGAATCATTTAAGAGACCAATGGCTGATCCAACCGAAGATTTAATAGTAAACAGCTTGATCGGACCGGGTTCGGAGTTCCGCGGCGAGTTCAAGGTAAAAGACCTGATCCGCATTGATGGATACTTCAAGGGTTCCATCCTGACGGAGGGCAAGGTTCTGATTGGACAGGATGGTGTGGTGGAGACTGACATCCAGGCTGGCATTGTGGTGATTGGCGGCGAGGTGCGCGGTAATGTGCACGCCAGCCGTCGTTTGACTCTGCTTTCAACCTGCAAATTGTATGGTGATGTGGTTACCCATCGATTGATCATAGAAGAGGGTGGGATCTTTGAGGGCCGTTGCACAATTAACAGTCACTCGCCCCATTCGCGAAAGGAGCAAGCAAATGAAAGCTGAAACAGAAATCCGGCGCGCAGCCCTGCTGGTGTTGATCGCCGGCTTGTTCGTGATCCTGGCTATGGGCCTGATGGCGTCCCAGGGTGGTGGCAGCCAAAAGCCCTGGCTCAGTCCCAATCCGGGCGGCTTTCGCGATGCGATGATCTGGTTTGAATTGCTTGATAATCCCGAGGAACTGTTTCAGGTTCTAGGACCATTTGAAGACGCTCGCGGGCAGGAACTGCGGCTTTCCATGGATATTACTAATAAATATGATTATTTGTTTATGCTGGCGTATAGCCTGTATCACATTCCGGTTTTCTTGTTCGTGATGCTGATCAATCGACATGCCGGTCGGCGGATTTTTTCTCAAAACCGGGTGCTGTACATCGGCATCGTACTCGCGGTGGTCATGTTCGCCGCCGACTGGATGGAGAACAGCCAGCTACTCCTGTTGACCCAGGCGCAGACTCCGGCTGCTGTAGATGCTGATGTGTTGTCTGCCTTGCAAATCTGGACCAGGTTGAAATGGGCGGCATTATTTCTGGCCCTCTTTCTGTTGTCCCTGTCCTATTCGGGCTATTTTGGACCGGGATATAAGCTGGCTCTGCCTTTATTGATGGCGATGGGCAGCCTGTTGGGAGCGCTGGCGCTCAGCAATGTGGCCATGCGTTCCTTGTTGCAAAACGCAACCCTGTTTATGGCTTTGGGCTGGCTCAGCATTTTAGTGCATGCTGCCATTGTGTATCTGCGGTCTGCGCGCGGCCAGCCGGTCTGATTCTGCGGTTTAAGACAGCGCTTGGTTGTTACTGCAGTTCATCAAAAAACCGGCGCAGGTTCCTTGAACTTTGCGGCAGTTTTTGATCCTGCGCTGTGCACACCCGACTAACCAGGAGTTCCGCCAGGCCGCCCTCCAGCTGCTTGAGCCAAATTTGATTACAGCCCTGGTTATTCCGGATCTGGATGTGGACGCTAGTGTCGGTCAGTGCGCGGATTTTAATACGGGCATCTGCGGGCAGGTCTTTTTTATGTCGCACGTCTTGTATGCGCCTGGCCATCAACGCAGAGCGTTCCTGACCGCTGGCAGCGATTCGAATATATAGATTCTCATACACCTTGTGAGACCCGGACGCGCCCATTCGGGATCGTCTTTGCGAGCGTAATTGAATGCGGCAGGCATACTGGTCATTGCTGCCGTTTTGTTGTAGCCTGGGCGAGCGCGCTGACTTTACTTCGCGGGCCAATTGGCTTAACCGCTCCGTATATTGACGGCATAGCAGATCGGCCCCGACGCCGGGATTGGCTTTACAATGCGCGATGGCAAGCATGCCGGACGCGAAAGGAATGACAAAAGACTGGAAACGAGACATAGAATATCCACGGATCTACAGGTGAGCGTAAGCGCAATCCCCTTGACCCATGCGCTGGCTCGGCGGTGTTTAGAGCGCCGGGTGGAGGTCATACTTTAATGATTGTCGCCCCGCTTCTGGATCATAGAGTGTACATTAAATGATGTTAAGGCGACGGCTCGCATGTTCCCTGACGCTGGTTTTGGCAGCGCTACTCATCACTCGCACCGTTGATTCGGCAACGGAGTCCTTTCAAATTGAATTGAATTACAATGCCATTTCGCCCAATCGCGACGGAGTGCAGGATTTTCTGCTCTTACGGGTAGTGCCGCGTATCGAGGGACTCAGGCAGCCCATTACCTGGGACTGCGAAATCCTGGATGAATCCGGTGAACGAGTCTATTACTGGCGCGCCGACAAGCGTAAAAAACGCATTGCGGCCGGCATTGGCAATTTATTTTGGCCATCTGATACGGACCTCGAGCCCGTGCGACTCTTTGACCAACTCGTGTGGGATGCTCGCAAAGAATCCGGACATAGTGTTACTGATGGTAATTATGAAATCCGTATCCGCATTGTCGAAAACACTACCAGCCGCATTCACACCCAAAGCAAGACTTTTCGCGTTGATACCCGGTCGCCGGAAATTGAAATACAGCCGGTCAAAGGGCAGTTAGTCGTACCGCCGGGTCAGATTCCGCAAGGTGAACTAGAGTTGCGCCAAAAAGTCGAGGGAGCAGTTGATTTTACCGCCCGGCTGTATCACTATGGCGGCCCTTTGATTTATGAAAGACACTGGCACAATCAGGCTCCGGCCGTGGCTCGCATTCAATGGACAGATTTAGGTCAATCGAGTCCTGAGATTTACGGGCGCTATCGCTACCGTCTGATTGCGCGCGATCAGGCTGGTAATCAGTCCGTGGCTGATTACTCCGATTTGACTGTGACCCGGGCGGCCTTTGATCGCATCCTGACTGCGAACAAGCCAGGCCTTGTGCCGGGTGGCGCGGACGAGGCCGGTTTGCTGGAAATCAGTTTGCGCGCCCAGGACGCTAATGGGTTGGTTCGCAAAACCGGTCCCAACAGCGACTGGCGCATACAAATCCTGAACGAATCAGAAAGTGAAGTTTATTTACAAAAAACCGGCAGCGGCAATCTGCCCTGGTCTTTTTATTGGGATGGACGGGATGCGGACGGAGAAGTCCTCTCGACCGGACTGTATAAAGTGCGCGTTTTTTCCGGCGGACAACCTGGTAGTGCAAGCCTGCCGGTCCGCATCGGCCCTTTGGATGCCGACCCTTCCATTGATCCACCTGCCTTGCGCTTTGTGCCCGATGGTGATGGCCGTGAGGATACATTACGCTGGTCGATTCATTTTCAGCCGGCTCAGGTAGCACGCTGGCAATTGGCTCTCTATCTGGAAGCGAACCGAAATGATAACGGCGCACAACAAAAACCCTTGCGCAAGTTGTATCGTTTTTGGCAGGGCCAGGAGTTGCCCCAGGAGTTTATTTGGGATGGCCAGTCTGACGAGGGCCAATTGGCACAGAGTTTTGAGCATTTTTTTCTGATGCTGGAGACTTACGACTGGAATGGCCACCGGGAACTGGCCCTGAGTCCGGTGATCGAGACGGGCCTGGTATTGCGACCGCTCGCCCCTGACGATGCTCGTTTACGGGCCCGATTACCGGAACAGAATTACTTTAATGCAACTGGTCAATTAACGGCGTCCGGACGATCTGTGTTGCAAAAAGCTTTCAATGAACTGGGTCAGTATCCTTTGTACCAGGTCAGTCTGGAATCACATAGCGCCGCTCCGGGGCGCGAAGAGCAAAATCTGGAGCGCAGCGAGCGCAAAGCGCTGCAAATGCGTAGATTTGTGCTGGAAAATCACCTCATTGATGCCCGCCGTCTGCGCACACGGGGCTTTGGCGAGACCGAATTGTGCAGCGAAAAGGACGGTGAATTTGAGGACTATCGTAATGAGCGGATTGAACTACGCCTCGATTTCTAATTGGTATCAACAGCTCAGGCACACTGCCCAGGCTGCCGGACTGGTACTGACCGGCCTGGTTGCAGTTCACGCTTCAGCATTGCCCGGTGCTGAATTTGATTTCAATCGCTTTATCCAGCTACGTGCCGGCCAGCCCTTTGGTATGTATGCCGCATCTGGCAGCATCGTCGGCGAGCGCATTGGGGACGGCAAAATATTTATCCTGAGCCGCGACACGATTCATTTGCGTATCCAGTCCGACTACGGGCCCATCAACGTGCATGGAAACCTGCTGCTGCGTTATCTGGGACAGGACAAGGATCGGGCCCGCTTTCAGCTGAATTATCGGGGCGTTCATAATGGCCGTGCAGTCCAGAATGATGAGATTGTGACAGCCGACACTTTCATGCTGGCGGGCGGCATACTGACCTTTAAATATGAGCATGGGCGGCGCTTTTTCCAGATGTCGGTGAACAAACAGGGTCAGAACCGGCTGATTGCAGAATGGGGAGCTGTGAATCTGCAATAAAAATGCGGCTCAGGCCGCCTTTATTTGTGAAGATCCTGGTGCGTGCGCTTGCTTTGCCGGACATAACTTAAAAATCCTTTATACCCCCTTTCGTTTTCAGAAAATGCGGGCAGGATACAATATACCGACGAGCGAATTGCTTAATGAGCCTGCGGTTTTGCAAGTAAAAATGAGCTCAGTTGCGATTCATCACGGGCAGGTCACTCAGTCGGGCGATGAATTCATTGGTTGCATCCGGCGATACAATATTTGGCCAAAGCGCATACATTGCCGTTTAGTGGACGTATAGGGGCCCTGGTCAGTAAACAAGCCCTGGAGTTCGGGATCGTAAATCCGCTCTGTACAGCGGCTTCGATCAACGAATACCAAAACGCTGAGGAGTCTGGCGCCGGCGAGAATTCTCGTTGCAGCGCCTCCTCGTAATCCAGCCCGGCCGTGTGACACGGTAGCGGTTGACCCGCAAGCAATCAGCGCGGATTGCGCCTCACAGGAGAACAGTAATCAGGCGAGCATCATAGATGAATTGCTTTGTTTGGGCGGTAAGGCAAATTTGGGCCAGGCAGAGAATTAAATACTGATTAAATAGAATCGGCTGTTATTAGCAGTGTAAAATAATTCTCGTATTTTACCCCAAAAAAAAACTTGACAAATCAGAGTGCCATTCTATTGTTTGCACATACAACTATGGACAAGGAGAATTTGCAAGAAACCTATTGCAATTGCCTGTATTATTCTGCCGGCGCTTTGGGGCGGGTGATGAACAAATTGGCCGAAGAAGCCTTTGCACCGATTGGCCTGTCGCCCTCGCACGCCTTTTTGGTTATGAGCGTTCACTGGCGGCCGGGTCTGCAACCAGGCCAGTTGAGCCAGCAAATGATGCTGGAGCCATCAACCATTACCCGTTTAATAGAAAAACTGGAGGCGGCAGAGCTGGTAGAACGCAAGAAAGACGGCAAGAATGTGTATGTTTATCCGGGCAAAAAAGGCGCGCTGAAATTCGAGCAAGCCAAAAAGGCCTGGCAGGAATTGCTAGCGAACTATACCAAAAAGCTGGGTAAAAAAGAGGCCGAAGAATTGACCCGATTGGCTTACCGGGCAGTTGCAAAACTGGAGAGATAAAAATTTTTCGAAGTTACAGTTGTATGCACAAACAAGTTAAGGGTAGGTTAAAAAGTAAATCCACATGGCTTACTGTGGAAAAAACTATGGAGGAAAATAAATGAAAATTGGGATCATAGGATCGGGAACGGTCGGTCAAGCACTGGCCATGGGTTTTTTAAAACACGGCTATGAGGTAATGATTGGCTCCAGGAATGCAACGAAATTGACTGAGTTCGCCCGGAAAAGCGCGGGTAAAATTCAGACCGGCGACTTTGCCGCAACCGCCGCTTTTGGCGAGATTCTGGTCAACGCCACCAAGGGCAGTGCCAGTAAAGAGGCGCTGCGCATCGCCGGAGCAGATCATTTAGCCGGCAAGCCGGTTATCGATGCGGCCAATCCGATTGCCGATGTGGCTCCGGAAAAAGGGGTGCTTAAGTTTTTCACAAATCTGGACCAGTCTTTGATGGAAGAGCTGCAGTCGGAGTTTCCGGCGGCCAATTTTGTCAAAGCCTTTAGCTGCATCGGCAGCGCCGGTATGGTGAACCCGGATTTCGGCGGCGTCAAACCATCTATGTTTATCGCCGGTAACGACGCAGCGGCCAAAAGTCAGGTAAAGACCATTCTGGATCAATTCGGTTTCGAGGTGGAAGACATGGGCGGAGTGGAAGCGGCGCGCGCCATAGAACCGCTTTGCATGCTTTGGTGCATCCCCGGGTTTAAGGACAACCGCTGGAACCATGCATTCAAGTTGCTTAAGTAAGGTATATGGTAATTGAGAAAAGTAAACCTGGAAGTCGTCTCAAAACCAGCGATGGTATTTGGGACGCAGAACGCAATGTGAAAGTAAAGCTCCCCGGTTGCTCACACCTTGCTCAATTTCGATAGAAAAATCGCCGGTGGCAACACCTCCTGTGTCGCAAGAGGCTGTTTGGGGACAGCCTCTTGTTGGGATGAACGGGTAAATAAGCGGCGAGGCACCTGAACAAATCGGCAATCCGATTGCATTCGGTCTGTTCCGGCGGGCAAAAAAAGCCCGGTGATCACGACGGGCGACAAGAACAAGATCGCCCCCAGGCGTTTGGGGCGCTGAGGCATGTCAAGGCACCGATTTCGATGAGTTTTTTAAAGAAAGCCTTTAAGGGCAATAGCTATGACGGACACGAATCGCGGCCCTGTACAGTATTTTCAAAAGGCAATTGTCGACTGCGACCTTGAGGGCACCAGGCGGCGCGTCAAAAGTTGGTTGCCAATCTGTGCCTACGCTCGGCGGCTTTTATAAGCCCTGGCTTCGGGTCTCCGTATTATTTGCCTTTATCCAGTATGGCCTTGAAACTGCCGTAGCCGGCAGCGTCCATTTCCTCATAAGGGATGAAGCGCAGGGCAGCCGAGTTGATGCAATAGCGCAGTCCACCCTGGTCGCGCGGACCATCCGGGAAAACGTGCCCGAGATGGGAGTCCGCAGTTTTACTGCGCACTTCGACCCTGGTCATACCGTAACGATTATCTGTATGCTCGATGATTTCATTTTCGCTGATTGGTCTGGTAAAACTGGGCCAGCCAGTGCCGGAGTCAAATTTATGAATACTGGCAAATAAAGGCTTGCCGCTCACAACATCGACATAGATCCCCTTGCGTTTGTTGTCCCAATACTCGTTGCGAAAGGCCGGTTCAGTGCCTTCGTTTTGGGTGACCTCATACTGTAGCGGAGTCAAGCGTTCGCGTAGCGCGGCCGGATCCATGTTGGCCTGGTTTTGTCCGGCGCTTTCATTCGGCTGCGAGTTGCTATTGGTGAGCTGGAGGCGGGGAAAATTGGCCCAGGTGCGCTTGATATAGTCCTTGCGGCCCGATCCAGCTTTATAACGCTGATAGTGGTCCGGGGATTTGCGATAGTAGTCTTGATGATATTCTTCGGCCGGGTAAAACTCCTGGGCCGGGCGGATATCGGTTGCGACCGGCTGCGCGAAACGACCGGACTGATTGATCAACTCGCGGGACTCCTCTGCCAGCTTTTTTTGATCGGCATTGGCATAGAAAATCGCGGTTGTGTATTGGTGGCCGCGGTCGGCAAACTGGCCACCCGGGTCGGTAGGGTCGATCTGCCGCCAGTATAAATCCAGCAGAGCGGCATAATCGACCACCGCTGGATCATAGAAAACCAGGATGGACTCAATGTGATCGGTTTTGTGGCTGGAGACTTCTTCATAAGTCGGATCGGGTTTTGTGCCGCCCGTAAAGCCGGAAATAACCGCCTTCACGCCATCCAGGTGCTCGAAGGGCTCCTCCATGCACCAAAAGCAGCCCCCGGCAAAGATCGCCCGCGCATAACCGGCTGCCGTCATTTGAGCCATAACTTCTTTGGTATTTTGATTTTGGTGATTAGAGAACACAGAACACTCCATTGTAAGGATCATGCTGATTAAAAGCAACAATCCATTGCGTCTGAACCCGACGGGCCTGGCGTTGCCTGTAAAATATATAGAAATTTTGTCCATAAGGCAAATCAAAGCCTGAAAAGATGAAATGTCAATAGCCTGGCGGTACTTTCTGCTTGACCCAGGCAGGCTGTTTGTGATTCTGCCCATTACTATGGCCACTCATGTGGCAATGCACTACTTTAATAGAAAAAGGCTGATATACCAATATGAAACGAACCTATCAACCGAGCAAACTAAAGCGTGTTCGTACCCACGGCTTTCGGGCCCGTATGGCGACTCCCGGCGGGCAGCAAACCCTGGCCCGCAGGAGAGCCAAGGGGCGCTATCGCTTGACTGTTTCTGATCAGGTGCACAAAAAATAAGAGTGGGCATCGCTCGTTTTCGCAAACAGGTCCTCAAGAATAGATCATGGATTCAAAGACTTTTCACTCGCGGGCGGCGGCAGCAATGCCACTGTATCACAGTGGTGTTTTTGAATCAACAGGAGACAGAGGCTAGTCAGTTCCTGATTGCTGTCGGCAAACGGATTGGCTCAGCAGTGGAACGAAATCGCGTCAAAAGGGTCCTGCGTGAAGGGCTCGATCAATGTCTGGTTTCCATTCGACCCGGTTATTGGGTCGCCCTTGTGCCGGATCGGCGGTTCCTGCAGACTCCCTCCTCGCGTAGCCATGCGGAACTGATGCGCTGTTTGCAGAAAAGCGGGCTTTGGCAGGCGTAAAGCCAAAGCACACCATGAACAAATTGGCCATACTTTTTATCAGGTTATACCAAAACACACTCGGTCAAATTTGGCCCGGTCGTTGTCGTTTTGCACCCAGTTGCTCTTATTACGCCATCGAATGCTACGACTCTTTCGGTTTTTTTAAAGCCAGCTGGAAGAGTGCCTGGCGCATACTACGCTGCAATCCCCTTAGCGAAGGCTACTTCGATCCGGTGCATCCCGAGGATCACCCGGACCATCAGACAGTTTCGACCAGGGCCCAGGCCCCCACAGGGGGCAAAGCCCGCTCTGTCTGAGAGCTACCACTCCAACTCAATGGAATTATCATGGAAAATTCAAACGCAAACAAATCTGCCTCCTCGTTTATGCCGGTCCTGTTGGTGGGCCTCTTGTTTATCCTCGGCATTCAGCTATTTCTGAGCCCGGATGATGATAAAAAGAAACCGGAGGGCCCGGTCCCGGAACAGGAAGCGCCGGGCAGCGAGCCTTTGTTGACCCCCGCTCACCTGCGGGATTTTCAGTTTCCGCGCGCCGGGGCCTTCGACAAGGACATCCGGATTGATACCGGCAAGCATCTGGTGATTCTAAGTCCCCGCGGCGGCCGCATCAAAAGCTTCTATGTAAAGAGCGACGGCAGTCTCCTGTTGCCGCGCAATGTAACTGCGGTGAGCCAGGACGAAATCGAGCGGGACCTGAACGCCATAGAGATCACGCGTCATAATGGAATGGACTTTCAGCCGCATCTGTATTTCAGCGGCGACGGTGCTGCCCAGCTGGGCATGCCATCCTTGAATGATGCGCGCTTTGAGCTGGAGCGCGTGGACAAGACGGCTGATGGCGAGTTTACTGAAATTCGCTTCCGGCTGGCGCCCCTGATGTTTGAAAACCATCGCCTGGAACTGCGCAAAATATACCGTTTCATAAAGGGCGAAAATTATTTCCGCCAGATAACAGTTTTGCGTAATCTGGAAAAAAAGGAATTCAAGCTCAGCTGCCCCAACACACGCGGCGTTTGTGATCTGTATTTCAAGCCCTTTGGCGATCTGGGGCCCCCGCCGGGCAAGGAGCTGGATCAACGCACCCTGTCCAGTTACGGCCGTTTCTTCTATTATGGGGATGAGCTGATTACTCGCTCTAGCAAACCGGCTGGTAAAAAAGGCGGCGCTTGCAGCTTTCTGCCCTTTGGTTGCAGCGATCCCGATGATGACGGACAATACACCCTGGCTTACAATAACATTCCCAATGGACTGCGTTTTGCCGGTAGCAGTAGTCGCTATTTTATCGCCTACACGGATTTCATGGACGAGCATTCCACGCCCCTGCATCAGCCGGACGGGGTGGTGTATCGCAATACGAATGACCTGGACGGCCGGCGAGCCTGGACGGTTGCCTTTCACCGCTTTCGTTTGAATCCGAACAAGGGTGGTGAGCTGGAGCTGGGCAGTCTGGCCAATCTGGAGCCGGGCGGCAAGCTGCAGTCGGCTGAAAACAGCAATCAGATGATCATTCAGAAATCACAGCATGAGCATGAAGATGCGCTGATCATCAATAACAAGGTGTATGTCGGGATCCGTACCAGCGCCAGCCACAGTTTCCAGCAGCCGGCTGTGATGGCCGCGGAATTTGGCACCAGCGAACCCAATTCCGATGCGCATAATGCGATCTATTCCAACCGCTTCTATGCCTTCTTTTCTCCCATTCAGGCGGTGATTGTCAAAATCATGCATTGGTTGTATGGGGTGGTTGGCAACTATGGCTGGAGTATTATAATCATCGCTGTCTCTTTCAAGCTCTTGACGTTCCCGCTCAATCAGATGCAGGCCAAGTCAATGAAAAAGATGCAAAATCTCAAACCGCAAATCGAGCGCCTGAACGAGCAATATGCGGATAATGCAACCGAAAAGCAATCCAAACTGATGGAGCTCTACCGCAAAGAGGGTGTGAATCCGGCCAAGGGTTGTCTGCCCATTTTGATTCAGATGCCGGTCTTCTTCGCTTTGTACAGCGCCTTCTCGGAATCGATTGAGCTGTGGGGCAGTCCCTTTATTCTGTGGATCACGGACCTGTCCAAGCCGGATACCCTGATGGTGCTGCCGATAATGGGCGGTTTTAATCTGAATCTGTTGCCCCTGCTGATGGTTGTTTCGCAGATCTTGCAGCAGCATTTTACCCAGATGACGGTTGATCCGCAGCAACGCATGATGATGTATATGATGCCGGTCATGATGCTTTTTTTCTTCTGGCAGTTCCCGAGCGGAGTGACCCTGTACTGGATTGTGCAGAATGTGCTGGCCATCGTGTGGCAGTTTGTGGTCAACAAGAACCTGGATAAGGAACAGGCCGTGGCGTCAGCGGTTGTGAGCGCCCAAAAGCCGGCTGCTCGCTCACGCAAAAAAAAGGCTAAATAAATGACGCCTGCCACTGCATCAGCTCTTTTCCGGCGCAAAAGCCCAAAGCCGCCGGAGTCTGCGCACGCGCTCTATCAACAAGAGTTGCCGGACCGCGCTTTGTCCAGAGCGAGCCGGCAAGGGCCTGCTAGCCGGCACCCCCATAACCGTGCCGGCTACGCAGCATCCGGATTATGGCCGGCCCGACTTTTTAGCAGAACTACAACTGGATTTACAAAAATGCAAGTTAAAACTGGAGAATCAATATGAACTACTACCTGCTGGAAGCGGATGGTGGCAATCGCCCGGAACAGGAAAAAGAAATGGCAGCCTATTTAGGGCTGGAAGCATCCGACCTGGATTTTCAGGTTGTTTCTGAAAAGAAAGGCCTGATCGGGCTTTTTAAGAGTTCCAAATCGGAACTTTTTGCCTACCCGGCGCATGACAACATCCCCATTGAAGCTCATGCGCGCGGCGTGGTTACCACCATGCTGGAAAAACTGGAGATTGACGCCGAGATTCAGCGTATCTATGAACACGACAGTAATTTGATGGTTGAACTCAGCTCGCCAGATACAGGCTATATTATTGGCAAGCACGGCCGTACGCTGGACGCCCTGCAGTTCCTGGTGAACCTGGTGGTGCATCACCACTGCAAGAATAATCAGCGCATCATGCTGGATGTGGATGGCTACCGCGATCGGCGCGAAAAAAGCCTCAAAGATTTGGCTAGCCGCATGGCCGAAAAGGTTAGCCGTAGCGGCCGATCCATTCTGCTAAACTACATGAACCCCTATGAGCGGCGCATTGTGCATCTCTTTTTAGAAAGCGATGATCGTGTGACTACCGAATCGGATGGCAACGGTGTGTATAAGCGGTTACGCATCATTTCTACAAAGCCCAAAAAGAAGCGCGCTAACAACCGCGGACGCGGCCGTGATCGTGAACCCGATGAACAAATCGATACTGATGCAGACATGGATTCGGTTGATCATGGCGATCAGGTTCTGGCTGACGAATCTTACGATTATGGTAACGAAGAGTTGTATGATGAACAGCCGGACTACAACGAAAAAATCGTCGAGGGTCACGAATAGAAGAGCGAATTGAAACGATTGCAGCGATTGCCTCCGCTGCTGGAGCCGGTGCGATCGGAATCGTGCGTATTTCCGGTCCCGCAACAGCCGACTTGCTGCATCAATTTTGCCGTCATCCGGATGGCCGGTCGATAGATTTTCAAAAACGGCCGCGCCACCAGTTTCATGTCCATGTGCAACCGCCGGACAGTGATACCCTGCTGGATGACGGTTTGGCTACCTTTTTTCAGGGACCGGCTTCGTACACCGGCGAAGACAGTGCGGAACTTGGTCTGCATGGCAACCCGCTCCTGCTGCGGCGGGTCATGCGGGCCCTGCTGCACAGCAGGCTATGCCGGGCAGCCCGGCCGGGCGAATTTACACTGCGAGCCTGGGAAAACGGCCGCATGGATCTAAGCCAGGCCGAAGCGGTGCACACCTTGATTACAGCCCGCAATGAGCTGGAACTGGAGATCGCCCGCAAAAATGTGAGCGGTGAATTGACCCGCGAATTTTCCAGGCTGCGTTCAGCCATGATTCATTTAAAGGCCGAGACCGAGGCGGAAGTCGATTTCGCCGAAGAGGATCTGAGTTTTGAAAGCCGGGACGATCAAATCCGGCGGGTGCAGGATCTGATGATCCGGGCCCAGGATCTGCTGCGGCGGGGGCGTGAAACCGGCCGTCTGCGGGGCGGCTTTCAGGTGGCACTGGTCGGGGTGCCTAATGCCGGCAAATCCTCGCTGCTGAATGCTCTCTTGGGCTGGGAGCGGGCCATTGTATCGAGTACCGCCGGTACTACCCGCGATTACCTGGATGCGGAAATGGAAATGGAGGGCTTGCCAGTCCGTTTTGTGGACACCGCCGGCCTGCATAGCACCGCGGATCAAATCGAGCAGGCGGGGATTATGCGCAGTCGCAAGGCGGTCGACCAAAGCCAGCTGGTTCTGCATATCCTGGACGGCGGGCGCCCGCCATATGAGCTGCCGGCGCTTGAATCCCGGGCTCGCATTCTCTATCTCTATAATAAAAGCGATTTGGGCGGTAATCCGGCTGCCTGGCAGCCCCAAATTGATCCGGCGGCTTTGATTGCCATATCCAGCCGGACGGGAGCGGGCCTGCCGCAGTTACGTCAACGCATACTTGCGGAGCTAGAGTCCAATGATCACCTCACCAATCCCTTGTTGCTAGAAGACCGGCACCAGGGTCACCTGGAAGCAATCATCGGGTCCCTGCAGCGCCTGACAGATTTATGGCGGAACAATGCTCCGGCCGAAATCGCGGCCCTGGAAATCGAGACGGCGCTGTATCATACAGGCGCCATGACCGGCCAGATTGAAAATGAAGAAGTATTGGGCCGTATTTTCTCTGTTTTCTGCGTGGGCAAATAAAGAAGTGCAGGGAATTCTTGCCAATAAATCCGGCTCTGCCAGTTTTGGCTGCAAGCTGCATTATGAGTAACAAGACAAAAATTTTTATATTTGGCGCCCTGGCCCTTGTTGTGCTGGTACTGTTGGGAATTCTGTTAGCGAACCTGTCCGAGGAACCGAATCAGCCCAATGTGCAGCTGCCGGATCACCAATTTGAAAGCTGGGATGACAATCCCGAATTCCCCCAGGGGGAACGAGCGATGGATTTATTTGCAGAATCCGTGAATCTGAGCTATGACCAGATTATCAATCAGGCCCGCAGTGGCCAGATCAGCCTGGTCTCCGAGCTGTGGCGTTTGCGCCGCAAGTGTCCCCGCGATATGGAGCGCTACGAGTGCAATAGCCTGCTCCGCCAGTATATCATGGAGCGTTTTGCGGAACCGGATAACAAGAAGCTGGCCAATCTACTGGTGCAGTATTTAAAATATGAAGAAGAAATGACCCGGCTGAATCTTTCCAATGACCTGACATTGGAAGAACGTTATGCTGCGATTCGCGAAAAGCGGCGCGAATTTTTTGGCGACGAAACCGCGCAGCTGATTTTTGGTCTGGAAGAAAGCAAGCATGACCTGGGCCGCAGCGTTGAAGAGTTCAAGAAAGATACCGCGAATCTCAGTGGCGATGCCCGCATGGCCGCCTACGAAAAACTGCGCCGGGAAGCATTGGGCGACTATTACGACGCTGTGGTGGCCCGTGAACCGGGTTTCGACAAATACAACATGGAATTGGAACTGCGTTCCCATGATTTAGGCAAGCTGGACGGGGCAGAGAAGGAATCGGCTACTCGCGATATTCGCGTTAAATACTTTGGCGAGCAGGGCGCCAAACGAATGTCTGCCGTGGATGACATGCTGGCCAAAGAAGCCAAAGCGGAAGCCGATCTACCGGGTCTGGAATCTGAATTCATCAAAAACAATCCGGACCTGAGCGGTGATAAACTGGAAGCGGCCCTACTGGATTTGCGTACCCGTCAATTGGGCAGCAAGGAAGCAGCCGAGGCTTATGCGCGTCGTATGCAGTTGAGTCAAAGCCAGAAAAAATAAATCAGCCCATGGCCTTGCACTTCTGGCGAAAGCAATTAGCGCGGTTGGCCCTGCTTTGCCTTACGGCCAGTGCCCTGGTTTTGGGATATGGGCGCCTGGACGCGCCGATTGCCGGTATTGTAGCCGCTCTGGCTTTTTTGGGCCTTGCACAGCACCTGCGTTCCAGCAGCTATGGGGAGCTCGGCTGCTGGGCCCTGTTGACCATGGTGCTGGTGCACAGTATCGCTTTTGGCTGGATGCTGACTGGACTGCAAAACATCAGCCAATCAGGTCTGCCGGCGGCGACTGCTCTGTTTGGTCTGTCGGCTGTGCTGATTGAATGCAAGCTGGGATTGCTGCTGCTTGCCTTGACTTTTTTGTGGCGCAGCCGTTTTCGAAACCGACTGCTGCTGGTACCGGCGCTGGCCTGGTTGTCCGAAATGCTCCTGAACTGGCTCTTTCCCTGGTATTGGGGCAACACAATTGGCGGTTCTGTGGTGCTGAGGCAGTTAGCCAGTCTGGGTGGCGTGCCGCTTTTAACCCTGATTGTCTGGTTGCATGCCATTCTGTTGTACGATTTAGGCCGCTGGTTGTGGTCCGCGCAGCAAGACGTCGCGCGTAAAAGAAAAAAGCAGTCTACAGCCCGAGCCGATTCATCTGCTGTTCAAGATTCCCTGATCCATCAGATCTGGCGCTATTTTTCATCCACCGGATCGACTGCGAATAGCCGCGCTTTAAGCCGGGGCGGGATCTGGCTGACCTTGACTATTTTGATCGCTGCCTGGGCTACAGGCAGCTGGCTCCTGGCTCGTCCGGGTGCTCGCCCATCCGGGCCCTCGCTGCGGATTGGTCTGGTACAGACAGCCCTGCCCATGAATCCGGAACGCGGCAGCGGCGGTGACGAGTATGGTTATGCCGGCCGGGCCCTGAATGTTGTTTTTGAAGAAAGCCTGAAGCTGCTCCTGGCAAATCCGGATCTGGATCTGCTGGTGTTGCCGGAGTCGGCTGTGCCGTATTATACTACCAGGCACAGGCAGACCAACTCCCCGACGGGCGCCACAGAGGCGGGTACTGGAGCACAAACAGCTCAGCTATCTGGACCGATCTACTCGCCGACCTGGGTTGCTGTGCTGGCTTTTTTAGCCCGTCAGGGTCACCTCGACGTCATCTACAATGAGCTGGCGCCGGGCCGGACCGACAAGGGGTTGTACCACAATGCCATCAGCCTGTTTGATTTGCAAGGTGGCGCTCCAGCCGGCATCTACCATAAGCAAAAACTGATCCCATTTGGCGAGTATCTGCCTGGTGAGCAGTACTGGCCCGCCCTGCGACAGTTCTTTCCGCAGGCGGGACGCTATCAACCGGCGCCTCATCGTCAGGCACTGGATTGGCATCGCTATCGTAAACCAGTGCAACCGCGTTTGTTTCGGCCCGCAGAGCTGGCGGAGCTCAATGATCTAGCGGCCCTGCGTAAGGACTGGCCGGTTGTCGAGCTAGTCGGAGCCGATCCGGTCGCGCGTATACAACCGATTTTATGCTACGAAAGCGT
>JAGRNA010000185.1 GCA_020441005.1 Leptospiraceae bacterium | reverse complement strand
GCACCAATCCGCCGGTTTGATAGACCGTAATAAAGATGGGATACGAAAAGCGCAGAATCCGGGTCGGTCCCAAAGTAGTCTCCTGCATCGACAATTTTTGCAGATTGGCATACCAAAGCTGCTGGTGCGCGGGGATCGTGGTGCCAATCAGGCCTTGTTTGGAATGCGCAACAATCCGGTAGCGCACGTCAACGACGTAGGAGTTCAACAGACCGCTGGTCTGACCTTCGCTTTCGATCCGGTCTATCGCGTTACGTGTCATCTCGAAGATCTCGTTGAGCAACAGTTCTTCACGGGCCTGGTTGGCGACATAGTGGGACAAATTGCGGCAGATCTCGAAGGTTTTTTCAAGTAACACAGCCCGGATCTGGAAAAAAAGGGTCCCGGACAAGAGCAAGGTCGTTATAAAAACGATGCTCAGAGTCAGGAGGGTAATTCGAACCCGGATTGTGAACCAGCGGCGAATTCTGCGTCTGTTTTGCATAGGCCTGATCACAATGGAAAGCCACGCAAGGCTGGCCTTCAATGAATTTTTTAGATCGTACCCTGAATTATGTACTTGCTTTGCTGTCCGCTTGCTTGCAGGCTTGAACTCCTGGATCTTACTGCTGCAAACCGCCAACTGGCGTTTACCAGGATGGCTGCCTGGCAGCGGGTGCGCATGGCCGACTGCGCGGCAAATCCAGGTTTTGGCAGTGAACATGCAGCATTGGTTGACCAGATGGGTATTGTTGCGGGTCGTGGGCCTGGCTGTGCTGATGGGCCCGGTCAGTCTGTTCGCCCAGCAACAAGCCGCCCGGAAAATCATTATCGGTCGTTTTCAGGCCTGGCGTTCATCGAACGAGGTTGAGATCGCCCGCCAGATCCAGCGCGGTCTGAGCGATTATTTAAGCGCGCAAGGATATCAGTTGCAAACGAGCCCGGCCACGCGCCCGGATGAACTGGCTGACGACGAAAGGCAGGCTTTCTATTTTATTTCCGGTTATTATCAGCGGGCGCGCAGCGGGAATCTGAATCTCTTTGTGCAATTGTATCATCCCGGCCAGGCGGTCGTGCTGGACGCGATTGCAATCCAGGATCCGCTCAGCGATCTGGATGAGCTGGTCCTGCCAGTCGATGAGGTCCGGACGACAGATCAGGAACGCCAGCAACAAATGCAACAAAAGGTTGCTCGCCGTCTGCGGGCCAATCCACTGCGCAAGGAACGGTCCGAAAATATAGACGAGGCTTTGCTGGGCACCGGACTGAGTCCGGCAGAACGCTTTTTGCTCGGCAGACGCAGCCAGACCGATGATATCAGCGACGCCTTGCAGATGATTGAAGAACAGGTGGTTGTGACCGCTACTCGTTCTGAAACCCGCCGCAAGGAGGCCCCGGCCGCTATCTACGTGATTTCCAGGCAGCAAATTCGGGAACGAGGCTACCGGACCCTGGTGGAAGCCCTGCAAGATGTGCCTGGTTTTCAGATTACGCATGTGTATGGCATTTTCCCGGAATTGATCCATCAGCGCGGTTTGATTGGTAATAACCAGCGTACCCTGTTGTACATCGACGGTATACCGGATAATAATATCTCCGAAAATGCAGTCCTGGCGGGCTCGATCCGCTTCCCGCTGCAAAATGTGGAGCGCATCGAAATCGTGGCCGGGCCCGCCTCGGCGCTGTATGGTGCCAATGCGTTTAACGGTGTGATTAATGTGATCACGACAGCCGGTTCCAAATCCGGCGGCAACCAGAACCGGATCGAGGCCTTTGGCGGCGGCTATGAGAGTAACTTTCGCAATCAGGGCGGGGGTTTTACAATCATCGCCAACGGCCGCAGCGCGGATGATTCTCAAATCAGCTATGGCTTATCCGGGCATTTTTATAAAACAAAGGGCCCGAACTTTGGTAATCTGGGACGCCTGGAAAAAGCGGGCGATAATCGTTATGACGCCCTGTACGCCGTGGAGAGTCAACTGTGCGGCGGTCAGTGCGAGCCGGATGGAAACTCGGTCGGCTACTATTGGTCTCCGATATTTAATGTGGCTGATGAGGAGACCTATAATATCACCGCCCGCCTGGAAGCGGGCCAGTTACGTTTTGAAACGGTCAACTGGCAGTACCTGCAGGGTGATGGCACCTTTGCGAATGGAACGCAGCAAATCGATGGCAAGGTGCCCGGTGCCCAGGCGAATGAATGGGATGCGCGCAATACGCTACGCAAATGGGCTGCCTGGCAGGGGATCGTCAACCCGGCCGGATTCCAGGGATCCAGCTGGGACTTTCGTAGTAATTCGATGAGTATTGGATACCTGGCTGATATACGCCAGAACATTACCCTGGATAGCGAGGTGATTGTGCGGCACTCGGAGATTCTGAGCTCCAGCCGCGAGGAATATCCGAATACTCCCGGACCCTATGCGTATACCCGGCCGGGCGACACAACGATCGCCGCCAGCTACAGCCGACCGGACCATGCCTATGAACTGGAGGAGCGTCTGCATTGGCGTCACTCCCGCAACGCAGATACCAGCCTCGGCATCGAGTTGCAGCACAGCGTGGTTCCCACCGGTTATAATAGCCAGGAACGCTACCGCAGCAACAACTATGCCCTGTATTTGCAGCATATCCATCGTCCGGTAAACTGGCTGGGCATTACGGCCGGTGTGCGTGAGGATGAAAACAGCGCCTATGGCCGCTCGACAACACCGCGACTAGGCGCCAATATTTATCTCAGCCAGGCCTGGACCTGGAAGATTTTGTACGGGCGCGGTTTTCGGGCGCCGACTGCCTGGGAGCTCTTTAACAAGACCCGTCAGCGACTGGAGAATCGGTCCCTGAAACCGGAGGAGTTGCAGACCTGGGAGACCGGCCTCGGATGGCGACCCGGCGCCAACCTGTACGTGTCCAGTACGCTTTTTTACAATGAGCTGGATGATTTATTGCTGGAAGTCCAGACCAATGTCCCTAATGAAAACAAGACCGGTAGCTATTATAACCAGAATCAGAATGTGGGCCAGGCTCAAATTGCCGGCTCGGAATGGGAGCTGGACTACGAGATTAACAAACGGATCAAGTTCTTTCTGAACTATACCTGGTCCAAAGGGCGCTATACCCGTTTGCCTAGCCCGGCCACCTTGCGTGATTCGCCCTCTACAGTTGGCCGCACGGGTGATGACTGGCTTTTGGATGCTTTGGTTGATCAATATCAAATGCTAGCCGAAAGCCTGCCCCTGGTCAATATCTGGCTTGAGTCCCGGGACGCGCACTGGAGTCCGTACACCGGTCCCATCCCCAACCTGGCCGAACACCAAATGAATTCTGGAGTCACCTGGACCGTCTGGCCCGATCTGTCCATCCATTTGGGCTGGAATTTCATTGATGTACGCCGCACCATCTCGACCAATCCGGAAGCAGCCATTGGGCCCCAGCATCGTTTTCAGTTGAATATTCATAAAGAAAACTTTCTGTTGTCAGAAATGTATGCCTCGCTCCTGATTCGCAATCTGGGCAATACGCTCGATTTTGATCCAGGCATTCGAACGGCCACGGGCGGGTACTATCCTACCCGCCATCCGCTGGAAAAAAGAAATATCTGGTTTACGCTGGGGTACCGGTTTTGAGTCGTCTATTCCGCCTGGATCGCGTGCAAGGCCTTCATGCAAGCTGGTCGCAGCGCCTCGGACGCCTGGCCCGGATCACCCTGAGCGGCGTTTTGCTTTGCCTGGTATGGCAGGCTGCCTTGCCGGCGCGCGCAGATGCGCCCAATGAGCCGGGCCGTCCGGTCCTGGTTCTGGTTTCCTCGGATACCAGTATTTATGCCGAGGGATTGAGCGCTTTGCAGACGGAACTGCGAGCCCCCATCGAGATAGAATACCTGGATGCGATCCGTTCGTCCCGCCAAACGCTGGTAGAGTATTTTGACGAGCTTGACCGGCAGCAAATGCCGTTGGTCATTACCATCGGTCCGGGAGCTACCAGAGCGGCCATGGATCATCTCCAGGATACTGTGATTGTATTTTCCATGATTCGCAGTCCGCGTCTATTTATCGAGCAACGCTCCCATATATGCGGCGTTTCCATGGATGTGCCCATGCAGGAGTACTTCCAAAGAATCAAGGAAATCAAACCGACGGCGCGCAACGTCAGCATTTTATATAGCACACCTGAAAGCGCCGCTTTGGCCGCGGAGGCCAAATACAGCGACTTGCGCAATGGATTGCTTGCCAACCTGCAAAAGGTTGGCAGCACCCAGGCTGCCGCGCGCGCCATCGCTGCTCTGGATGAGAAGACAGATGCCTTTATCATGCTACCGGATCCCATCTATGATCGAATCAACTTTGAAGCGCTGTCTACTACCTGTCAGGAGCACAGCATTATTCTGGCTTCGAACTATAGTTCCTTTGTGCGAGCGGGAGCCGTTTTCGGCATTACGCCGGACTACAGTCAGATTGGTCGTTTAACCGGAGCGATGGCCCAGCGCATCCTGCAGCGAGAATCGGACTGTGCCCAGGAGTCGGTGCGCTTTGCGGATTACTCCCTGTTTTACGTGAACGAGGAGTACGCCGCCAATGCCCGCATTCCCTTGCCGCCCGGCATCCGTCAAAGAGCGGGTCTGACGCGCCTCTTTCGAGCCGGGGTAACTTTCATGCAAGAGGGCAAGCTAAAATCAGCCCGTATAGTATTTCAATCCATTCTGCAAAAGGATCCCGCCAACGAAGCCGCCCGCAGTAGTTACAATCTGGTTGTAAACCGGTTAACCGGCGATAGCACTCGCCAGCTTTTGACCAGCGCGAGACAAAAACGGGAGCAGCAAAATTATGCGGCAGCGATTGCCGACTACCGGCGCATCTTGCAACTAAATCCGGGTCATCGCAAGGCAAGGGCCGAATTGCAGGTGGTCTGGCAAGCCAGGAGCGAGTCCGAATATCATCAGGCGGAAGGGTTGCGTCAGAGCGGACGTCACTTTGATGCGATTCGAATGTATCAACAGGCGATTAGCAGTTACGCCGGCAATACAAAGGCCCAAATGGCCTTGCAGGCATTGCGGACCAAAGAATCGGCCCGTTTGCAAGAGTATTTAAAAAGCGGGATCCAGTTCTATAACCGCAGACAGTATGATCAATCCATCATTATATTTGAAAACGTGCTACTGCTTGTGCCGGGGCAAAAACAGGCCAAAGAGTATTTACGTTTGTCCGTCAAAAAGAAAAGAGCCCTGGAAGAATTGATTCGCAATCAATAGCAGCCGCTCGGCCGGATCGTCCATGGGGACGATAATAACGGCTTAAGATGTTTGAAACCAGGTGATGTGTTTTTCGCTGTTTTTTGTGACTGCCAGCAGGTCTGCCGCCAGTTTTTTCAAATGCTGGGCATTCTCCACACCGACCAACAGTATCTCGCTGGCAGCCGTGACTTCCCTTGTGATCTCGTCAGCCGCTCTGGATTGTTCGGAAGTCGAACTGGAAATGCCCTGCGACAAGCTGGCTAATTCAGTCATTGCCGAATCAAAGCGGGATAATTGGCCGGACAGGGTGGTCATCGCGGTGGTCACGCTGCCAATGCGCGCTTGTAACTGTTCCACTCCTTGCAAAATATGCTCAAACACGACCCGGGATTGCTTGCTTTTTTGACTGCTTTGTTCGATTCCTCTGACGGCTTCCATTAACAAAGTGTTGATGCGCTGGGCATATTCAGCGCTACTGGCAGCCAATTGTCCAATTTCATGGGCCACGACCGCAAAGCCCTTGCCCTGTTCGCCCGCGCGGGCCGCCTCAATAGAGGCGTTCAGCGAAAGCAGGTTGGTCCGCTCCGATACTTCATTGATCATGCCAATGATCTTGAGTATTTCCGTCGAAGACGACTGAATGCTCTGCATTCTTTCTTCCGTATCAAGAACGCTTTGATGCCCTTCAGTGGCGCTTGTTTCCAGACTGTGACTGGATTCGGATAAAAGGGTCTGGTATTGATCCAGTTCCCGATGAAAGGTTTTCATTTGTTGCATTGTCAAAGTGGATTGATCCACGGCGTTGCGCTGTCGGACCGCTGCTTCATCGATCAATTTGGTTGATGCGCTGAGCTCTTCGATGGCCGCGCTGGTTTCCTGCATGGTGGCCGATTGGCTCTGATTGATCTCTAAAACCGAGTTACTGCTGCTATGCAACTTATCGGCGGCCGTGTGGATTTGCTTGTGCGCATCGCTCAGGTCGGTCACCATTTCGCTCAGCTGATGACCGAGCTCATTCAGGTTCTCTTCGATTTGGCGAAACTCCGCAATTCTGGTTTTCGTTTGCGGTTGCAGATTGCCGGCAATCAGCTGTCTTTGATGTTCCAGGGTGTTTTGCAGGTTGTTATGAATAATGCGAAACAAAGGGATGTTCAGGGCCGACAGACTGGCAACGCAAAAAATAAACAACAAACCGAAGGTGAATAGCATCTGCGCTTTTATCTGCTGCATTTCCGTTTGCATTTCCGCTTGAAAACGCGCGGCCAGCTCGTCCAGAGCAACAGTCGGCGCGCGATCCAGCCCGCGTACTTTTTTATCTACCTGGAAAATGGACTCGGGCCTTTGCTGGTCATAGCTCCGCAGAGCTTCTACATAACGGCTTTGCAATTGCCCGATTTGGACATGGATGCTTTGCATGGCTTGCCAATCCGGTTTGCTGTTTTTTAGATTCAGACCCAGGGCGGTTAGCTGAACATCCACCTCCTGGTAGCGTTCCAGAAACTGTTGCTTGTATTTGCTGTAATCCTTGGGGTTCTGACCGCGGAGCAATATGTTTTTCCATTCCTGGACCTGGCGCTTGAAGCTGACTTGCGCTTCCCGGGTCAGGTTTACTTTTTGACTGGCTTGTAAAAAACTGCTTTGAATATAATGATTGAAATAAAATGCAATTCCAATTGTACCAACAAAAACAAGAAAAACGAAACCGATATTTAGCAGTAGTCTGGATTTGACAGACAAGCTTTTTGAGGGTGATATCTGATGTTGGCGTTTCATGTTCCGGCTTTCACTCATTGATTTGGTCAACCAGCGGATTTTGGTTCTCCAGTCTGGTTCGCGCACCGACGCTGACACTAACGCTATTGCGCTTTTCGGTGCTGCGGATTCCATTTTGCACGAATGTTAATAATTTATACATGGTAATTCTAAGGGAGTTTAGCAAGTGATTTCAGCAGCATCGCTGGTCATGGTTCAAACTTATCGAATTAAGGACGGTTGTCACCCGGTTTTTGGCTAGTACTGCGCATGCCGTATGCAAGCGGTGCATCGCATCATTGCTCCGGAGTGCAGTCTGTTTCGGTTTGGGTCCCTGGAGGCTG
>JAGRNA010000184.1 GCA_020441005.1 Leptospiraceae bacterium | reverse complement strand
TCAAAATCGGTCGTTCCGATTAAAACCGAATAGCTTGTTCCAAAAGCTTTGCCTTGCCATTGGATATAGGCGGAGCTCGCAGCAGGGGGGGGGGAGCAGGAAATGAGAAGGCTGATACTGATGCAGCCAAGTCCGTGTCCAGCTAAAAGCCGCAGCCTGTCCTGTAAAAATGAAAGCTGCACTCTAAACTTGCCCGGGAAAGAGGCCTAGGGAGCCTGGCTGGTGTCAGCCAAAGTCGTCGAAGGCAATGTTTTCCTTTTCCACCCCCAGGTCATAGAGCATGTTTTGAACGGCACTTAGCATCATGGGCGGTCCGCACAAATAGTATTCAATGTCGCCCGGGTCGTCGTGATTTTTCAAGTAGTTTTCCAATACAACCTGGTGGATAAAACCAGTCGCGCCGGTCCAGTTGTCTTCAGCCTGGGGTTCCGACAGAGCAATATGAAAGTTGAAATTATCAAAATTTCTCTCAATGGCGTGGAAATCCTCTTCATAAAACACCTCTCGCAGGGAGCGCGCACCATACCAATACGAGACCTTGCGTTGTGTTTTTAACGTGTGAAAAAGATGAAAAATATGGCTACGCAAGGGAGCCATGCCGGCGCCGCCGCCAATATAGCACATTTCCTTGTCGGTATCCTTGATGAAAAATTCCCCATAAGGGCCGCTGATTGTAACCTTGTCTCCAGGCTTTAGATTGTAGATATAAGAAGAGCAAATCCCCGGGGGCACGTCTTTGCCAGGAGGGGGGGTGGCAATCCGAATATTGAGCATGATTTGATTGCCCTCGGCAGGATGATTGGCCATAGAATAGGCGCGATAAATTTCTTCATCGTTTTGGGCCTTGATGTCCCATAACTTGAATGCGTCCCATGCATCCCGGTATTCGGCCTCAATGTCAAAATCACGAAAGGTATGTGTATAGCGGGGTACATAGATTTGCACGTAGCCCCCGGCCTGAAAATCAAGCTCCTTGCCTTCATCAATATCAACCAGGAATTCTTTGATAAAGGTAGCTACATTATGATTGGATCGGACTGTGCAGGAGAATTTTTGGATGCTGAATACCTCGTCCGGCACTCCGATCGACATATCCTGCTTCACCTTTACCTGACAGCTAAGTCGCCAATTCTCCTTGATTTCAGCCCTCGTAAAATGACCCGATTCTGTGGGTAAAATGTCCCCGGCTCCCTCATATACCTGACATCGGCACATGGCGCAGGTGCCGCCACCGCCGCAAGCTGACGGTAGATAAACACCAGTCGATGCCAGGGCACCTAAAAGAGTTCCGCCGGCTGGCAATTCAATTGCTTTCGAGTCATCGTTATTGATCGTAATCTTTACATTCCCTTGTACGACCAATTTTTTTTCCAAAAAGGTGATTAAAAGCACCAGGGTCATAATCACTCCCGAGAAGAGTGCGACACTTAATCCAATTACCAGCATTTTTTCATTCCTGTGATCTGCCCGCGGGCAATTTCTGTTTTCTGCGTTCAAGGGCCGATACGGGCTGGTCATCAGGCGCGCAAACCACAGTGGTGGCTTGCGTTCGCGCAGGGCTGGCGGCATAGCCGCACTTTTGATCAAACCAGCTGCGATTCGACTTGAGAGCGTTGTTGCAATAGGGAGTCATTACTGCATTTTGTTAGCTGCGGTTTCTGTCGGTTCATGGGCTGATGGAACTGCATCCAGTTTAATACCCACAAACATCATAAAACCAATCGCCATTAACCCGGTAATAATCATGGTGATGCCGAGTCCTCGCAAGCCGGCCGGTACATTGGAATAGCGTATTTTGGTTCTGATTGCAGCCAGTGCTACAATTGCCAGCATCCAGCCAAAACCGGCGCTCACACCAAAGACAGTGCTTTCTGCCAGATTGTAGCCCTTTGTGCCCATAAACAGGGATGTGCCCAGAATGGCGCAATTTACCGCTATCAAAGGCAGGAAGATACCCAGAGAAGCGTACAGGGTCGGTGAAAAACGATCAATGATCATTTCTACGATTTGAACCAGGGCTGCGATGACTGCAATATATGTAATAAAACGTAAGTAACTTAAATCAATAGTTGGTAAACCCATCCAGGCCAGAGCGCCGTCTTCCAGCAAATAGTAATTTAATAACCAGTTTACAGGCGCAGTAATGCCATTGACAAATACTACTGCGATGCCCAAACCGATAGCGGTTTCAATTTTTTTCGATACCGCCAAAAAAGAACACATACCCAAAAAAAAGGATAGAATAATGTTCTCGATAAAGATGGCCTTGATTGCAACATTGAGCAGTTCCATGTGATACTTCCTTGACTGGTCTTTTTCGTTAATGTGTTTCCACGTGACCAGAGATGGTCCTTTGGGCCCAGATCAATAAACCAAGCACAATAAAAGCGCCCGGAGCGATCAACATCAGGCCCATGTTTGCATAGCCAGCGGCATAAAAGGAGTCAGGCACAATCTGATAGCCGAAAAAGCTCCCGTTGCCCAGAACCTCACGGATGGTAGCGACAGTCAATAAAATCGCACCGTAACCCAATCCATTGCCCAGTCCATCCAAAAGAGACGGCCAGGCAGAGTTTTGCATGGCAAATCCCTCCGCCCGTCCGAGCAAGATACAGTTGGTAATAATCAAACCAACAAACACGGACAATTGCTTGCTCATTTCAAATAAATAGGCTTTCAGAATCTGATCAACGACAATCACCAGCGAGGAGATGACGGCCAGCATCACAATGATTCTTATTTTTGATGGAATCCAGTTGCGCATCAGCGATACAATAATGTTGGAAAAAGTCAGCACCACCGTCACTGCCACCGCCATCACCAGCGAGGGTTGAATCTGGGTAGTAACGGCCAGGGCGGAGCAAATCCCGAGTACCTGCAGAGTGATGGGATTATTGTCCCACAGCGGATCCTTGATGGCCGCCTTTTCCTTTTTGCCAAATAGCGGCTTTTTGATTCTCTCAACTGTCTCTATATCACTCATTTGCTTTTCTCCCGCTGGTCTGCATTCCGGCTGACTTGATCGCGTTTCAACCGCATAGTGGCAAAGTAGTCATTATAAGCGGCAAGGTCCTCTTTCAGGAAAGCAGTGATTCCATTACCGGTAATCGTTCCGCCGCTAATCCCTTCCACATAAAAAACCTGATGTTCGGGGTTGGGATACAATTCTTTGACCTTGCCTTTGATCACAGCGATCGGCTTGAATGCACCTGTCTCCGTGATAAATTGCTTGTTCTTGAATCGATCCGTAAACCAGGACTTGCTGCATTCGCCGCCCAGCCCCGGGGTTTCTTGCTGATCATAGAATCGAACGTCTTTGACCGTAGTCAAGTCTGGTTGAATGGCCATATAGCCATATATCATATTCCAAAGCCCCATACCCTCGACAGGAATGATGTAGGCATCCACAGTATCTCCAGGCTTGTCCAGAAAGATCAGCTTGTATTTTTGGTCATATTCAGATTTGCTCTTGCCGGCCTTGCTGGCCAGTAAAGCGAGTTTCGTGTCAAAGATTTTCGTAATTTCAAAGGCAGCTTTTTGGTCCAAATCAGATTTTGGGTAGCCCAGTTTACCTTCTAACTCAGATTTTAATTCCGCGAGCGGGACCTCTTGATTGTTCTTGTCAATGATTAAGGGCTGGAAGCGCTTGTTGTACAGGTCCAGTAAAGCCGCTGGATTTTGACGCTCCATTTTTTGGATTTCGTCCTCGGCCATTCCGGCCACAGACAAAATGTTTTTGACAACATCAAGACGGGCGCTCAGATCCTGGGCTGGCTTCAGATTTGTTGATGCCAGAGCGAGAGCGACACTGCAGCATATACAGACGGTCAGCGCAAATCCAAAGGTGTACAGGTTACTTTTTTGCACGGGCAAGCCTCCGTTGAATATTGCGTTGTACTACAAAGTGGTCAATCAGCGGTGCAAAGATATTCATGAACAGAATGGCCAGCATCATCCCCTCCGGATACGCCGGATTCCAGACCCGGATTAGTACACACAGGACCCCGATCAGAAAACCGTAGATCCACTTGCCTGCGTCCGTGGCGGTGGCGCTGACCGGATCGGTTGCCATATATACGGCCCCAAACATAAATCCACCCATAACCAAATGATACCAGGGCGGTAAAGCCATATAGCCGGTACCATTGGACCATAAGTTCATGCCAAAACCCATTACCAGGGCGCCCGCAATTGTTGCTACAATGATTCGCCAACTGCCAACCCCGCTAACAATCAGGATCAGCGCTCCCACCAATGCCAGCATGGCCGAAGTCTCGCCAATGCTGCCTGGTACGAGCCCGATAAACAAAGTGAACCAGTTGAAGTGGTTGAAATTGGACATGTCTTGCATGATCCCCATGGGTTCCATATTGGCGGGAACAGTAAAAGCGGTCGCTAGAGCTGTGGCCCCGCTAAATCCCTCCACCAGACCGGCTCCGGCTGTATGATACAAAAAAGAGTCAATCCAGTGGTTGCCATCTATCAATTTGATCCAGACAGCATCACCAGACATGGAAGCCGGGTAGGCAAAAAACAGGAACACCCGGGCGGTCAGGGCCGGATTTAAAATGTTCATACCCACGCCACCAAAGATTTCCTTGCCAATGACAACTCCGAAACTGACTCCCATGGCAACCTGCCACAGGGGTACCGTTGGCGGCAAAGTTAACGGTAAAAGGATGCCGGTTACCAGGAAGCCCTCGCTGATCGGGTGCTTGCGAACGATAGCAAAGATCGTCTCCCATAGTCCGCCAACGACATAGGATGTGATAATAATTGGCAATTCAATCAGCAACCCATTAACCATCAGTTGCCACCAGGCAAGGTTCTGAACCTCGTTATAGGCGCGGGCTGTTTGCAATCCGGTATTATAAAAAGAAAAAATGATCAGGGGCAACAAGGCAAAAACAACCGTGATCATGACGCGTTTCATATCGACACTATCGCGTATATGCGGCCCTTTTACAGTCGTTTGGGGAGGGGTGAACAAAAAAGTGCGCTGGGCCTCGTACAGCGGGTACAGTTTTTCCAGCTTGCCACCTTTTTGGAACAGGTGCTCCTGCTGCTGTAATATGTTCAATAGGAACTTCATATGTTAAACCTGTACAATCTTGATGATCATTTTTAGTTCAATTCGGCCTGCATTAAATCCAGTCCGGCCTGAATAATTTCGGTGAACTCCGTTTTGGAAGGACAAATATAAGAGCACAATGCCAGGTCCTCCGGTGCGACCTCCAGGATACCCAATTGCTCCATCATTTCAATATCTTCGCTCAATATGGCCTTAATCAACTGCTCCGGCAGAATATCCAGACTGCACACCTTTCGATAGTCACCGGTTTTCACCAGGGCGCGATGCTCCCCGTTCAGATTGGTGTGCTGGGCGAATGTTTTGCCGGGGATAAACGCTGAAAGATAGGCTCGAGACCAGGTTGGCAGACCAAAGCCGGGACTGAGCCAGCCTAAAAATCGCTCGGCGCGCCCCTCCGGTATTACGGTGAGACCGGAATGATACAGCCCGATGGATTCATTCAGGGAAACTGTCTGTCCTGTTAACACATCGCCGCTGATGAGGCGGTTCTCGCCGTCTCGCAAACGATCGCCGATCAGGTTCTGGACGGGACAACCAACAGGGGCTTTGATGTAACCGGTTTCGCTTAAAGCGCTGCCAGAAAGGGCAACCACTCGTTCGACTGGAAAAGTGCCACTTGTCAGATATTGACCGATGGCGACCACATCGGCCGCAGTACTGTACCAGACCAGGTGGCCCAGGTCCAGTATGGGTGCCAGTTTTTCGATATGAGTACTAACCAGTCCGGCTGGATGATTGCCGCTAAAAGCGCTGATTGTGACGCCGTCTGTGGCCTGCAAGGCCCGGGCAAATATACTATCCTGGCCGTGATTGCCATTCACAACAACATGCACGTTCTTTGCGCCCAGTCTCTGCATGGCAGCCACTCCAGCGGCAAAGAAATCGGCCTGGTCCTGCAGGGCAAACTCGGGATCACCGCTCAGGGGTGCCGTATTCATGCAGTTAATGAACACCGCCAGGGGTGTTTCTCGCGGCCTGGCAATGATGTCAAAGGGACGTTGACGGATGAGCGGCCACATTCCGCCCCGCAGCAGGGCATCTACCAGATCTGGCGTTGCCATGGATTTGATTTGATCCAGGTTGTAGCGAGCGTGTTGAACGGCAGCAGCACCGTTTTTTTCAATCCGAATGCTCTCAATCACCCGCCGCGGTCCATACTGGATGGCGCTTATTTTTCCTGCGCAGGGGGAAACGAATTGCAGGGCAGGCTCCTTTTTATCGTAGAATACGGGTGTGCCAATTTGCACACTGTCGCCCTCTCGAACACTCAGGCGGGCCTTGATGCCCCGCACACGTGCGGGATGTAAATAGCAGACTGATGGCTCCTCAATAGCGAGCATGCGGGATTCCGGTCTGCCCTGGAGAGGAATATCATAACCACGTTTTATTTTGTAGTGCTTCATAGAGTTGCCGGGCCGGTTTTTGCCGGTCGCTAAATCCTGGGTGCAGGATCTGGATTCACAAGCAGTTTGTCAATCACAGGATCGTAATTCAGGCTATTTTTTTCTATAAACTGTGAAATATCGCCAGCATCGGGGAAGATGCGCCTATCGATTGCATTTCTTTGGCCTGCACCGGGACCAGAATTGCAAGAAAAAAATAATCTATTGCTTTAAATACATTCTATAAGGTCAAACCAGCCTTGTTGCGTGCCACGGCAATCATGATCTGGCCGTCTGGCTCGTATCGGTCCACGCAGTCCAGAGGCCAGGTACCCTGGGCACAAGTTGCTTGATGAGCGACTCTCCAGGCCAGGCTGTCTTTCTATGGGACAAGCAATGTAAATTCTGGTCGCCACATTCTTACAGAGGCATGGGCAGCACGTTCTGTCTGGATACCCACATTTGACCCCATTGCGGATGCAGGAGTTGGATCCAGGTGGTCTCTGCCGTAGCGGTGACTGGAGAGCAGGCGCCAGGGCTTGATCCGGCCCTGTAGTCACGCGGGTCTGCGTCCAGGGCTAATAGAACCTGCTGCTCCCGCAGCACCAGCACTGGTGGGGAAAGGCTGGTCGGCTCCTGGTAGCCGATTGTTTGTCCACTGGTCAACCAGACCCGGTTTTGATATTTCGTAAAATAATCTGATCGACGGATGCTTTGCTGTAACGCTGCTGCCGCTGCCGGGTGTATGCCAGCCGCATGGAGCTGTACCAGGGTCACCCAGGCAAGCAATTCCGGTTTGCGGGCCAGCAGGCGAATGCATTGGGCTTGAATGTCTGCCCTATGTGAGAAACGCCTGGCCAGGGCCTGTAATTCCAGGCTGTGGGTATGCAGTTCTGGATGGTGATCGAGAATCAGCAGGCTTTGCTGCACCCGCTGCTCATCGTTCGTAGCAAGATTTTGGCGCAGCAGGGCCTCAGCATGCCGGGGACGCAGGTGCGCCAGGCCATTCAGGCAGATAAATTCGCTATTGTCCGTTTTGTGGGCCAGACAGCGCTCAAGAATCAGACTCGCTCTTTCCCGGTCGGGAGCGTTATGGGAAAAATGCAGACTAGACTCAAGAGCGGCATAGAATTCCCGGTGCAGCCAGCCATCCACCTGCAGGGTGTAAAAATTGAGTAGAAAGTCGAGCGTACCCGGATCGGCAAATTTCGCCAGCAGACTCCAGGCGACCTTTTGGTTGTGCGCATCATCGCCCAGAATCGCAGTTTGCATTATGGTAGCCACACCGCGGCTACCGGTCGGGCAATGCGTGTATTGTTGCAGGAGGATCTGCCTTTGCAGCGGATCGGCAATTTCGGCGTATCTTTCGCCCGCTTGGGCCACAGTACAGGCACCGTCTTTTGGGGCAATGGTGACATTTGATACGCTTTGTGCAACCAGTTGTCCCGGGTGAAGCAAGCACAGGCCTAGCAATAATCCAGGTTTCAGGATTTTTGGCAGCACGTATTTGATATCAAAAGGTTCCATGGCGGTTTAGAGCCGACGATGCAAATACTCATTGATAATATCGTCACTGGATTGCGCTTTTCTTAGTCGGCGCCAGAGCAATGAGTCGCCAGCCTGCTGCGCGACATGCTGCGCAGCAATTCGACCCCGGCCGAAATGCTGCAGGAATGCAATTTGTAATCTGGATGTATCCAGACGAGACAAGGCATTATTCATTTCTGATTTGCCGATGCTCATTTCCAAGAGCAAATTGCCACGCCCGGTAAAACGTGGTCTGGCATCATGCAATTCGGCTATCCGCCAGATGAGACTGATGCCCAGTTCCAGATTTCCATCCGGCGGTATGGAACGCTTTGAGATTTGCAGGTGCTGCTGTAACCGGTCGGCGTTGGCCGTTAAAACCGGATCCTCCCACAGGACATGCAGGATTCGATTCTTTTGCCAAACCAGAATGCGGATCCGGGCCTGGCCGTCTTTTTGCAAGCAATGCTGCAATAATTCATTAAACATGGTTAGCAATAGTTGCCGGTGGGCACGGACGGGCGGATCGGCCGAAACATGGATTTCGAGGCCGATGTCCTTATAGCCCTTCGTGGCAGTCAAGTGAAAATAATCCAGTATTTCACCCATTTGCAGCATTTGAAATTCGCGTTTCAGATTGTCCGGATCATTGAATAAAAGCACAATTCTTTCGAACCGGCGCTGAATCTGGCTATTTTGCTCGATGATGGCGATTAATTGCGCGCGCGCTTCCTGCGGTATGGGCCAATCAGTTCGCCCCAACAGAGCCAGCATTTGGCCGCTGATATTCAGCAATGGTTCCTTTAGTTCCCGGGCTGCTCTGACTATAAAAGCCGTTTTTTGCTGACCTGCTTCCCGTAAGCGCAGGTTGCTCTGTTGCAATATTTGCCTGGAAACGCGCTCGTCCTGATTGCTGGCAAAGCGATTGATGGCGAGAATGAGAATAAAATTGACTGTCATAACCAGCATGCCCCAGCCTAGAGTGCCGGTGGCCGGATCTTCCCAGAGCAAGAGCCGATTTAGATCCACCCAGAGAGTGCCAGAGAATAATGCGCTCAAAATGAGAGCTGTTTTAGCCGCTGCCCGGCCGTGGTGAACAGCCAAAAGCAGTTGCAGCAAAGTAACCAGCAAAGCCGGCCAGTCAAACAGGATTTGAAAACAGAAATGGCACTCCAGTTGTTTGGCAAGCGGCATACTCAGGATGATGATGCCAATGATGATCAAAAGCGTCAGGGCATAAACCCGAAAGAGTCGGATGATGTTGCCGATCCCGCGCAGTATGGTTTTGCTTGCCAGGTGTTGGCCGGATACGCTGGTCGCCGGTAAACGCGGATACAAGCGATCATAGAACCAGAATTGAGCCCCTGGCAAGGCGATGCACAGGATTAAAAACCGGGCGTGAAAAAACCACAGATCTGTCCCTTGATCGGTTTTATTGACTGCCAGCCCTTCCATTAGAGCAGGCAGGAAATAGCATACAACCAGGCCAGCCAGTACGGCAGCCGCTAAATGGCTGGTCCGGCGGCGGTTGAACAACCAGGAAAAAATGCCGAATACAGCCGCAATGCTGAATACCCCCGCTTGCCAGCCCTGCCACAGGGTGCGACTCAGGGTGGTATCCAGTACGGCAGCCATCTCTTTTATTTGCACCGATTCAATCCGATTGACTGGCAGCATCGGACTGTGGGTAATAATCAGTACCATATTGGCAGACCTGGACCAACAGGGACCCGGCACCGGGCCATGCCAAACAAAGGGACCCAGAATTGGCTGACGGTCTTGATGGTGGTCAAAAAATCGTAGCTGGCATTGATTCCAGAAGATTTCAGCTTGTTGGTAGACTCCCCGAATTTCGAGCCAGTCGCGCTCATTACCATGTCGGAGCTCCGTTGGTGAAAACCCAAACTGGTAAACCATGAATGCGCTGGAGTACGGACAATCGGTACAAGCTGGAAGGGCCGTGTTCTCGGCGGGTGCCGGTTGACTTCTGGCCGCTGGTTGCAGGCGACGAATCTGGTCTAGCCACTGACGGGCTTTTTGGTAAGTGGTAAAGGACCGTTTTTGCAAAGGTCGCGCTTGTAGCCAGGCAGGCGCCTCGGTCCGGTATTGCGATTCAAGTCCTTGTGATCCGATGGCCAGCAAGGTCAGTGCCAGGTAGAACCTACAGTTCCGGCAGCCAGGGATCATAACAAAAGATGTCCTCTTTATTCTCCAGTAAAAGCTGTGCAATATCCTGCAAGAGACCCGGCAGTCGGTACCTGGCCTGCGGCAGCAGCTGGCGATAATTGCTACGCAGCATACTTTGCAGACCGATTTTAATGTCCGGATAAACCTGCCAGTGGAAGCGGGTATGCGGGGCATAGCCCTGCATTTGCTGATAATCGGCGACTAGCTCATGAAAGGATTTTAGCCCATCAATCAAGCCCGCATCCTGGAAGTCGCTCGCTAAAAAAACCTGCCCCTCAGCCATGGAGCGCACTGCTTCAGGCTCCAGATTACGACCTTCGCCAACTCGTTGCACAAACAGGTCATAGGTAGCTTGCAAGCTGGTCTGATTCAAGTGGCGCGCATGAGCGCCGAGAATACGCTTTTCCGAAAACATGTCCCGACCGGGATCCGTAAAGAGACTGTTCTTATGGATGCCCCATCTCTTGTAAACCGTATCGAGAATGGGACGCAAGCGGATCACGCCGATG
>JAGRNA010000023.1 GCA_020441005.1 Leptospiraceae bacterium | reverse complement strand
CCTACTCCGGCAGCCGCCAGATACAGCAAAGCCGGTGATCCCAGACCACCGGCTCCGACGACCGTCACCTTGCTGCTTTGCAGTCGCTGCTGGCCATTCAGGCCAATTTGCGGCAGCAGAATCTGACGACCGTAGCGATCATAATCCGCTGTGGTGAGCAAATGTCTTTTGTTCCAGGCTTATTTGGCAAATCGGGTTTGCAACTTCTGGGCCAAATCCCGAACCAGCGCATCCATTCCATCGCCAGTGTTTGCTCCGATCACGGCATCGACCTGTTCTGCATTTTCGTCGCTACGTAAATTGGCCAGTGCTAGCATGCTGGCGTAACGAACCCGGCTGGACTCGGCCTTCCCGGCCACGCGGATCAGGGCCTCGAGCACATTTTCACTCTCCCCGATCGCACCCAGAGCGGCTGCCGCACTGGCCTGGACTTCGGTATTGGAAGAGTTTTCCATCAGATCTAAAAGCTTGCTGGAAGCGGCGCTGGTCTTGCTGGCGCCAATACTGCGAATGGCCCGGACCTGCACTGCCGGATCCGCAGAATCCAGTTGCGCCATCACATCATCGCTTTCGGCGGACCACAAGGGAGCGGCGGCCAAAAACAGGATTGCAACTGCAGTACTAATATAACGTATTTGCTTCATGGCCCAACATTTTGCCCATCTGCATTCACAGTCAAGTCCAAATAACCAATTCTGCTAACAATCCAGTATTTCATGAAACAGACGCATTCGATCCAGGGGGGCCTCGATCTGTCGAAACATACGCTGACTGAGCTCTGCCGGCGAGAGGTCCGTACGGTGCTGCACAGGATGCACCTGAATTCGAATGCGATATTGGCGAAATACAAGCGGGATACCCGCTCTTTTCAGCCCGGGAAAAACCTGCCAGGTCCCATGGAGCGTGATCGGCTGGACGGGCACTTTAGCTCTTGCGGCCAATAAAAATGCCCCCGGTTTGAAAGCGGCAATGGCGTCTGGCGGACCACGACGGCCCTCCGGGAAAATCAATACGATCAAGCCCCGCCGGATTCTTTGGGCGGCCGTATATAAAGACTGCCGCGCTTTAACCGGATTGCCACGCTCTACCGGGATGGAACCGGCCGCTCGCAGGGCCCAGCCAAATAGCGGGATTTTAAACAGGGAGGCCTTGGCCAGCCACACAATGCGCAGCTGCAGTATGGCGTACAAGGCCAGGATATCCAGATAGCTCTGGTGATTAGCTAAAAATAGCACCGGACCGGTGGTCACCAGCGCAACTGTGTTTTCCGCTTCCAGACGAATCCCGGTCAGTCCCACAAGGATCCGGGCCCAAATAATCGCGGCGCGCTGGATCATCTGGCTCCAGCGCACGATAACAAAGGGCAAAAGGATGATTAAAATAGTCAGGGTAACTAGTCCAAACACAAGCCAGACATAGACCGAATACAGAACGACAATTATGCCGGGCTTGTGTGCTTGTTTGGCCATCAGTGTCAGGCAGCGCGTGCCCTGCGGGCAATCCCACTCACTGCTGCGCGGATCCGGCCGGCTGTCAAGGCGAATCAGCCCAAATTTTTTCAATTGCCAGCAATCAAAAAGCCCCAATTCTTGCTGCAATGCCCGCCTGGCAAGCTCAGCTAGCGCTTATAAAAAGACTGTTCTACGGGGCGATACTGCTCCCTGGATGGGCGCTCTGCAGCGCCTGTCAATGGACCGACACCCTGGCGTATCCGGCGGTCTACTATAATTTTAGCGACGAGGGCTTTCTTTCCCGCGATATCTTGCAAACAAAGGGCCAGAGCCGAATGCCTGCAGCCTTGAACGAGAATCTGGCCCGCAAAAAATGTCTGCAAAGCGCGACTCAGCAAGCCCGTGAACGCTTGTTGCGAGTCTGCCTGCACACCAGCCTGGCGATTCCGCCTTCTAAAAATCAGACCCTGGGCCTTGCCCAGGACGCCTTTGACTCCGATTATCCGGTCCAGTTTACGGGCAGTCAGCTCCTGATCGCCGAAATCACCTATGCAGAGCTGCTGGACCAAAGCCGGGTCATTTTGGCCGATACCCGCTCCCGTGAAAACTGCCAGGTTGTTTTACGACTTCAAGCGCCGGCAGTCGCCGATCAAATCAGGGACATCGCCGTTCCCCCTGACCTGCAAAATGGCTGGCACAAGAGCTTATTTTAAACCGTGTATACAAATAGAACCAATATCTCATCCAATACAGCTGGCCAGGACAAGGGCCTTCCCGCACCTTTCCGGCTCTGGCGCTGGTGCCTCATACTCTGCGGACCTGGTTTGCTGGCCTGGGGACTGTCAAGCTGCCAAAGTCAGCCGCCAGTCACCGACCGCTTGCCAGATTACTACCAAAAAGAGGGCTTCACCTCCAGCAATACCTACCAGGCGCATGTGCATGTCATTGCCAGTAACCAGGCGGACGCCATCCGCGATGCAAGTCCGCGCGCGAGAGAGCGGGTGCTCGATTTAATGCTCAAGGAACCCAGCTTGCACTACTGGATCAGTCAGTACGGCAAAGAAAGACTCAAGAAGCTGATCCAGTCCAATGGCAGCGCTGTCTATGCCGTCATGGAAGAAGAAGACAACTGGGTGGTTGTTTACCAGGTCTACCAAAAAGGCTTGTGGGATCAATTGCGTAAAATTCAGTAGCGCTCATGTCGAAGACCGTCATCTATCATAACCCCCGGTGTTCCAAGAGTCGCGAAACCCTGCAGTTGTTGCGCACGCTCAGCGATCAGATTGAAGTGATCGAATACCTGAAAGAGCCGCTGGATCAACAAACCCTCCAGGGCCTGCTCGGCAAACTGAAGCTGAAAGCCGGCGATATCATCCGCCAAAAGGAGGCGGTCTTCAAAGAAAATTACAAGGGCCGTCCATTAACTGAATCGGAATGCCTGGCCGCCCTGGTTGCGCATCCGGTGCTGCTGGAACGACCCATTGTTGTTCGCGGCCGAAAAGCAGTCCTGGGACGTCCGCCCGAGAATGTGCGCTCCCTTTTTTGATGTCCGCCGCAAGCACTAGTGCGACCCGCCTGTCAGGCATTGTTAACTGCACCAGCGATTCTTTTTCGGATGGCGGTCAGTATCTTGACCCCCGGGCTGCCATCGAGCACGCCCGGCAATTACACAAAGAGGGTGCCACAGTCGTTGATGTGGGCGCCGTTTCCAGCAACCCGGATGCAGACCCGGTCGACCCCGAAACCGAATGGCAGCGTTTACAGGCTGTTCTGCCAGCCCTGATGCAGGAGGGCATTCCGATCAGCGTTGACAGCTTTCAAACAGCCACGCAGCGTCGGGCCTTACAGACCTGGCCCCTTTTTATGCTCAACGATATCCACGGTTTTAGCGATCCCTCATTGTATCCGGACCTGCGCGCCGCCAGCTGTAAATTGGTGGTGATGCATTCCATCCAGGCCAGTGGCAAGGCCCGGCGTGAGTCCTGGGACGCGCGCAAAGCCGGCCCTATTGTGGACGCAGTGCGCGCCTTCTTTGACAAGCGGCTGGCCGTATTGAGTCGAGCCGGCATTGATCCCGGACGCATCGTCCTGGATCCGGGGATGGGCTTTTTTCTGGGTAGCGAGGCCCAAAACAGCTTTCAGGTCCTGCAATCCCTGGCGACCCTGCGCCGCGAGTTTGAACTACCCCTCATGATTTCGGTATCGCGCAAGTCCTTCCTGGGCAGTCGGCTCAATTTGCCGATCCAGGATCGCGGCAGCGCGACTTTGGCCGCTGAACTATGGGCCCTGAGCCAGGGGGTGGATTGGATTCGGACTCATGATGTGCGCGCGTTGCACCAGGCCCAGGCTATTTGGCTGGCCATCCGGCAAGCCAATGCGGCCCAAACGCCCCAGGTTTAGTGAATTGGTGCGCAATGCGAACCCGTCAAAACTACGGGACCAGGGGCTATTTGCCCGACACCAGCGTACAAATCTGCAAGTTGCCAATCAAAGGACGTCTGAATTGATAGCTGACTGTGCTAATTTGCGTAATGCCGCCATTCGCCGCTGCTGCTTGTAGCGAGGCATCCCCGCGCCAATTGTAGTATAGAAAAGGAATCAACATTTCGCCGACGATGCAAGCACTGCCTGTCCTTTGGTTTTCCAGCGATTGATTCGCTGTGATCTGAAAATCGGGCGAGGGGTAGGTATAGGATCCGTAACCAAATCCACCGGCATGCGGCGGCAGGGAAAGACAACCATTCAAAACCAAAAAAGCGGTCAGAACCAGTCCTAGAAATCCAGATCGTCTAATCATTGTATTTCGCATCTGCTTGTTCAGATCCGTATCAGCGCCCATACACAATTGTACAGTTGCGGGCCCAAATCAGACCCATCAGGATGCCCTGGGTTTTAAAAGTGATATTTTGGATCTCGCGAATCGCCCCGTTCATAGCCGCCTGGGGTAGCGAGTTATCGCCCGCAGCAAAAAGCGACAAGATCGAGTTTTGACAGGTTTCGCCGCGCTTCAGTCCAATCACAGTATCACGGTTTTCACTGCGGGTCAAATCGTGATAAAAGAGTCCTCCCAAATCCGGACCGCCAATCCCGGTTTGGCAGGCGCCCATTCCAGATACCATCAGGGCACTTAGAATAGCGGCCACCAGATTTTTCTTTATACTCTTGTTCATTTCTTCACCTGTCGCAATTCCGTCAATCGGTCAGCGGCCTAGTAGGGCCGCTCCGGTCGGCGTTCTATTTTCGTAAACTTGATTTCAGTATCGACCGGCTTGCGACCAAAGCAAATACCGAAGCTCTCATACAAGGTAATCTCGGCCAAATCAACATAGCGCTGCTCAATGGCCCGGGCACAGTCCATGTACTGCACCTCCCCTTCACGGAAGGCAGCTACGGTTACGCCAAAAATGCCCTTGCGAGCCAGCTCGAGGGCACCGGCACCGACCTGCAAGCCGAAACTGACATCAAAAGCAGTGGTATGTCCGCAGCGTACAAGATGGCCCGGCCGGACATCCCGAACCTCGGGAACCTCATACAAACCGGCCACTAGTTGATGCGTTTCCTGCATAAAACCGCGAATATCGGGATCGTTCTTCAAGCGTTCTTCCAGTTCACGCACGACATATTTACCGGCGCCAATCAGCGGACGATGACCAAAGCTGTCCGGGGCGGCTGTCTTGTCCACGAGCTCCTCGCCATTGGCATCGCGCAATCCTTCCGCCACCAGCACCAACGCTGTGCCGGCCTTGCTGTCGCTGCGTCGGATGCGATGCAGAAAAATGTTTTTTAAATGAGCATACAGCACATCGAAATCAACCTGCACTTCCGGGATCAGAATGGCATCCGCCTCGGCAGTCACACCGCCCCGAAACGCGGTATGACCAGCGTAGCGGCCAAAGACCTCGACCACCAGAATGCGATTGTGTGTTTGGCCGGTCGTGCGCAGATCACGGGCGAATTCGGCAATGCGATTGATGGTGCTGTCGCCACCGACGCTGTAAGTCATCAGGTCGAGGTCCATGGTCTTGGGCGCATGCAGGCAGTTAATGCCCTGCTGACTGAGATCGACAACAACGGAGCCGGTATCGTCTCCACCGGCAATGACCAGGGCATCAATGCCGTGTTTTTGCATCCCTGCGCGGATACGCTCGTACTTATGTTCATCCTTGATTTTTGAGACTTTAACCCGGGAATTGCCGGCATCACTGCCCGCATGAAAAACACGAAACTGTTCCAGGCGTTCCTTGCTTAACACCAGTGGCTTTTCTATTTCGACTAGATTGTATAAGCCTGCATAGCCGTTTGGAATCAGAACCGGCTCGATTCCGTGGGACAGCGCACTTAATGACACTCCCTTAATAACGGCGTTCAGGCCGCCGCAGTCGCCACCCGATGTTAATATACCAATTCGCTTCATAGAAACGTAGCATTCCAGACCCTGGATATTTGTCAGCTAATTTCTGTCCCGGAAACGCCCATGAACTCCAGCTTCTGCCGCAGTTTTTCATTTTCCTGCTCACGTTGACCAATCGAACTCATGGCCGAAATCAGTTCCGGATAGCGGTAGATATAAAGATAGTTATATAAATAACGCACATAATCCTTCAGTAAGTCCAGCACCTTGTGACCGTTCATGCGCGTACTGGCGAAGACAATGCGATCCGCATAGGGCACATAATGGGCTCGCGCTTCCAGGCTGTCGATCGGCATGGCCCGCGTGGCGTGCAGTTTTTCGGACCCCTTGCCGATCGCATCCGTTTGAGTGGCCAGTTCGTGGTTGGCCACTACAGTTTTTAAATCGAGAGCCAATTTGGCCAGCACTCCCATGCATTCTCGACAAATCTGCAGAAATTGCTTATGTTCCGGCACTGCGCTTGGCTCTTTTTGATCGCGCAGATAATTGGAAAAGGTATAATTGATATCGCGGTTCTTTTTGACAAACAGCTCGAGGTTGCGCCAGTTTTCACGAAAGAGGTTGATATGGCGTCCAAACAAGCCCTGTTTGAACAGCAGCACTTCCTCCGAATGCTGTCCTTCTGCCTTGGTCATCACGGAGCTGGCCAATAAAAAAACCAGATTCAATTCCAGATCCTTCATGATACTATACAAGAGCTTGACCGGCTCCGTTTTATAGGACTGGCGCACCTGGGGTGAGAATTTTTTTTGCTCGCTAAACAGTCGCTGGAGCACGTCATCAATAATCGGATCCAGAAAGCGCACATCCAGTTTGCCAGACTCGTCCATGCTTAAAAAATCACGCCGGATACGCTCGGCCTCCTTGCTTTCCTGAATATTAAACTCGATGCGTTCCTTCAAACCGCGAATCTTTTTGTTGATAATCTGCATCACCGCTTCCGGGGCCCGGTATTGCTTGAGCTGGGGAGCCTTCACTGCGAGACTGCGCTTGATTTCCTCCCATTCTACCAGCTTGTCCTTTTGGAGGACATACAGGGACTGGATAATATGACTGAGACGGGGCGGCCTTTGATCCAGCTCGACGATATAATTCATACTTTGCTGCAAAACTCGCGCTTCTCCGCGAAACTTTTCTGAATTCTGGACCAATTTTACAAAATCAACCGCCAGGATCTGCTGATAGTTCGGAAAGGATTGCAACTGGGCCCAGCTTTTTTGCATGCGCAGCGTACTGGCGCTCAGATCGCCGGGATCGCTCTGCTTCAGGAAGGCGGACTCGGCCTTCACAAACTCGATCAGGAATTGATAAGCCGCAATCAGCGTATTGTAGCGCGCCGGCTCGAGCGTTTCCCAGGCGGCCCCCAGCATGCCCCGAAACACAGCCAGGGTCGCTTTGATTTGCTGGTCGGTCAGGTAGCCAAAGGCTGACTTGATATTGGGCGAAAGGACAGGATTGCGAGCCAGAAAGCCCGCTTCAATCGTGCCTGTTTGGGCGCCCCAGCGGGAAACCTCGGTCCCAAACAGACGCGTAAAAAAGCCCTCGCCCGCTGCTTTGCTCTTGCGCGCGACCTTCTTGCGGAGGGCTGTATTTTTGGCAGCCTTGCCAGCGCCACCGCGACCAGCCGGCCCGCCCCCGCGGCGCAAGGGCCGATCATCGCCCTCCCGAACCTCGACACCACGGGAGCGCTGCGCTTCGCCAGCATCCAGGTCCTCAATTCGCTTGATGCGCACAAAAACATCATTGGTGGAAGAAACGATCTCGTCGACTTTCTGTTGCAACTCTGGCGATCGCTGCTTACGATACAGCTTGCCAAACAGGATATGGGCCTCTGATGAGGTCAAATTCGGATTCATACAAACACTTGTCTGGTCAGCGCCAAATGCAACCGGGCCCGGTCTGGCCAGTTTTACAACGCAATTCTGGTGACAAGGTTCGCCGAATCAATTGCGTTGATCAAGCGGATTTTCTACTGTTCGAGAGCCGGAGGGCGGCTTATAAGAAAATAGAGAGGCCGGAAAACCGCCCGCAGTGCGCACATTACTGAGGGTAATGCGAAAGGGAGCTTCGCTGCCGGCCCGCTTCACCTTTAAACTGCGCAAAATATTATTAGCACCCCAGACGATTTGTACTTCCTGTACCTTCGCACCGGGATCAACAGCCTTGCCAGTCGCCGCATTACCGCCAACCCGCCATTCAAAACCGGACAAAAGCCAGCCCAATCCGCCGCCGCCACCGACCATGCTTTGTTTGCCAGCGGTGCCGGTTGCCGGGCTATAGACCACCATATTGCGCCCGTTACCGGCCACAACGCGGCCATCGCTGAGCTTGAAGTGCGTCTTGCCGTTTTGATACGAGAGCACCCCGGAGGTCATACCACCCCCGGTGCCAAAACTGACGGTTGCTCGAAACACACGCAGGGAAGCCATTTTATTCACTACGGCCACCACCTGGGGCGGAGCCGCGCACAGGCGCACGGTCGGTCCAGACCAGATGAAAAGCGCCAGCATCACCAGCGGGACGGCTATGCGCCGCATAACGTGAGCGTAGCTGACGCGGTGAGAACATGGACGCCTTTTCATCTGTATCATGACCCTACGAACCTGTGTACGACTAGTCCGCCTGAACCATCAGGACAAAACTTTCTTGAATTCGGCTGTCAAGGCCGGAACTGCCTCAAATAAATCATCCACCATTCCATAGGTGGAAACCTTGAAAATCGGCGCTTCGGCATCCTTGTTGATCGCAACAATCACTTTGGAGGAACCCATACCGGCCAGATGCTGGATCGCACCGGAAATACCACAGGCAATGTAGCAGTTAGGCGATACTGTTTTACCAGTCTGGCCCACCTGATTGGCATGCGATATCCAGCCGGCGTCTACAGCCGCACGACTGGCACCCAGGGCTGCATCCCCCAGAGTATCCACCAGCTCTTGCAGAATGGGCCAGTTTTCAGGGCCCTTGATACCACGTCCGCCGGAAACAATGATCGATGCATCCGTCAGCTGTACTTTGGATCCACCCGCCGCTTCCACATTGGAAAGGGCTGCCTTTACATCGCCAGCAGCGGCATCGGAGGCCTCAATGGTCTCGGGTCCGCTGTAAGCGGCAATTTCCTGCGAGTTGGGTCGAATGCTGACCACAACCGGTGCAGCCGCCTTGATATTGGCATACGCTTTACCAGAGTAAACCGGCTTTTTAAGCGTCAACTCGTCGGCGGAACCGCTTACTTCGACCACATCCGCAACCAGGGCTGCGTTCAGGGCGACTGCTATGCGTCCGCCAAAGTCCTTGCCGCGCACCGAATGCGGCACAAATACTGCTTTGGCGCCTTTGGCCTGAGCGACAGCGGCGGCAATATTGGCGTATCCTTCCGGGCTGTACTCGCCGCATGAATTCTTGACCACTATGTCCGCACCGGCGGAAAACAACTCCTTGGCGTGATCGTCACTGCCGTCGATCAACAAGGCAACCACCTGATCCGCTACCTTGCGTCCGGCAGCGACCAGCTCGCGGGACACTTTTTTTAACTGGCCATCTTTTACTTCTGCTACTGCTAATACTGACATAACAATACTCCTTTAGATTACCTTGACTTCTTCACGCAGCGCCTTGACCAGCTCGGCGGCCTTGGTATTGACGCTATCGCCTTCAATGATTCGTCCGGGAGGACGCGGCGGAGGCGGTTCTAGCGAGGCAACATCCAGTTTGGGCGCTGTGACACCCAGCGAGGCTGCATCAACGGTCTCAATCTGCTTCTTCTTGGCCGCCATAATTCCCTTCAGGGAAGGATAGCGCGGCTCATTCAGTCCCTTGGACGCCGTTACAACAGCGGGCCCATTACTTTCCATTGTAGCTGTACCGCCCTCGATTTCGCGCTTGACGGTTACTTTAGAACCGTCGATGCCCAATTCAATCGCATTATTAATATTCGGGAACCCCAGATGCTGGGCGATCATCGCCGGCACCATGGAGGACTGTGAGTCGATGGCCACATGACCGCTCAGAATCAAATCCGCGCCGGCATCTTTTAGATACGCAGCCAGAGCGGCGGCAGCGTAGCTGACATCCAGCACATTGTATGTATCGTCTTTTAACAGAACGGCCTTGTCAACACCCAGGGCGTAGGCTGTTCGCAGGGCTTCCACGGCGCGATCCGGTCCCAGACTGACGGCGGTGACGGTCGCTCCTGTTTTTTCTTTTTGACGCAAGGCCTCCTCAAGGGCATGCTCATCAAAGGGCGACACGATCCACTTGACACCCGATTCATCGATTGCAGCTCCGGAGGTTTTGATACGAGTCTCCGTATCCGGAACCTGCTTGACTAGAACGAATATATTCATAATTCAAGACTTCTCCTGCTTTATTTGATAAACCCCTGGGGGTTTATACTACCAGACAAATTATGGCAGCCAGGTGGTCAATCTGAAAACAAGCCGATTCCTGGCGGCAATCCCGGTCAGACAGCGCTGGACCACCGCCTTCGAAAGCCCCAGGCAGGGTCCAGGCGGCTCCAGGCGGCTCCAGGCGCCAAATGATGCCGACCGGGACGCCGTGAGTCGCAACAAAAACCAAAGCATTCAGCGCGAGCCGGCAAACTGCCAGTCCGCACACCAGATGCACCAAACGGCTCCGGGCAGTGCCAGCCGACTCGCCATTTAATTGCTAATAGGCGTCATCGCCAATGTCATAGGGCTTGACAATCGGCTGACTGAGCTCAAGCGCGTCATCCAGCAACCCCTGGATGTCCCTGCGCAACCGTACGAGCATGTCCTGGACACCCTGTTTGCGCTTCTTTTTATCGGTGGACCAGTACTCACGCAGGGAAAAGGGCCGGGCCAGGAAGAGGTGCGCGTTGCGCGCGAGCGGCCAGGGCTCCCCGCCAATCGCACGCGGCTTTTTGTTAAAAATGTGCGATTCGTAGCGAACGAGCCATTCATAAAAGCGTTCCGGCGTGGGTCGCGACAGCAGATAATCACGCTTGATCACAATGAAGTCAAAGGCGCTCGACAACTCATGGTGCATCCACTCGACCTCCTCGCTGGACAGACGCGGCAATTTGGGGTCCTCGTAGCCAATCGAGATCATCTCATGCAGGGCAAAGAGTTGACGCAGTTTCATAATGGCGTCGGCGTGAATATCGTAATTTGGAACGCCGATCTTGTCGGCGACATTGTCCAGGATGGCGTGGCGCACACGTCCAATTCGGTAATCAAAGTCCGATTTGGAGGCCATGGCAATATGGTATTTGGCTTCCTGTTCCTCCAGCAGTACCCGGCCCACGGTCATAAACCGCCGCAGCAGGTTTTTGTTACCGGGATCAATGCTCAGTTTCTGCTCTATCTTGCCAATAGAGTCCGTTAAATGGGCGATGCACTCCGCCGGCGAGGCGGAAATCACATATTTCAGGAAGCCCGGCAGCACCGTTATATCGGCATCGGGCTCTTGCTTGATGGCGTCGTCCAGGGCCCAAAAACTCAGCTGTGAGACTCCACCCTGAAAGGGCATCAGGCTGTCATTTTCACCGCTGGTGGGCTCACCTTCAGGGTACAGTACAAATTTGCCCGCCGGAGCCGCCAGGACCTCGCGCGCCGTCTTGAACGACTCGCGATCATTGATGCCCGCGATGATCGAGAAGGCGCCCAAATTGGAGATTACCTTGCCCACCGCGCCGAAATTCCAGTCGAAAACCTGCCGAGAGGCCATGTATTTGAAGCGCGCCCCCATGATATTGCCAATATGGTAGGTGATGGGCGGTTCGGCGGTTGTGGGGTGATTGGTAAAAAAAAGCAAGCGGTCCTTACGCAGACTGCGCAACAGCCGCTTATCCTCCTGCGAAACAATCACCTCATCGATGTTTTGAACCTGTTTTAATAACAGAGGAAACAGCAAGTCCACGGTCCAGTGCAAGGGCAAATTAAAAGATGGGGGGATAAAGCTTTGCATAGAATTTGAATCTCCGCAGTTTGGAATTGCTTTGTTATTTTTTACCAGGGCCCTGTGGGTTCAAGCAATTATGCAAATCCGGCGGAAGCACACCGCTAGTGCACTCCGCGCCTCCTCTTTAAAAACGGGGCCCACCGGCATCGCGAGGCTTCGATCGCCCGCAGAACCGAATGGCTGGTGGCTGGCGCTAATAGATCGAATCTACCCGGCCCATTTCCACATACACGCTTTTCAACTGGGTATAGTGCTCGATCGTAGTCAGGCTGTTTTCGCGCCCCAGTCCGGATTGCTTGGTGCCGCCAAAAGGCATTTCAATCGGAGTCAGATTATAATTATTGATCCAGCAGGTGCCGGCCTCTAGCCGGGCGACCACCCGGTGGGCTTGCTGGAGATCTTTGGTAAATACGCCCGCTGCCAGGCCATAGGGGGTCTCGTTTGCTCGCCGGATGACCTCCTCCTCAGAATCGAAGCGCAGCAAGGACATCACCGGACCAAATATCTCCTCGCGCACACAGGGCATAGTATCGACACAGTCCGCAATCACTGTGGGCTGCACAAAGTAACCGCCCTCAAAACCGGGGGGATGCACCTGATGGCCGCCGCACAGGATATGGGCCCCCGCCTCCCGGGCGGCGTTCAGGTAGCTCATCACCTTTGCCAGGTGTTCCGCATGAATCAGGGCTCCGGTATTGGTTTTGGGATCCATTGGATCGCCGATGACAACCCCCCGCATCCGCTCCTGCAAGCGATCCTTGAATTCGGAGTAGACCGATGCTTCGACAAAAACCCGGGTCCCGTTGGAACAAACCTCCCCCTGGGTGTAAAAATTGGCCATGATGGCGGCCGAGATGGCCTGGTCCAGATCACTCCTGGCAAACACTAGCAAAGGAGACTTGCCGCCCAATTCCAGGGTAACGTGTTTCAGAGTGGCGGCCGCCTCGGCCATAACCTTTTTGCCGGTGCCGACCTCCCCGGTCAGACTGACCTTGGCAATCTGTGGACTGCGAACCAAAGCCTGACCGATGCGCCTGTCGCCGGGCAGCACATTGAATACGCCGGCCGGCAAGCCCGCCTCGGTATAAATCTCGGCCAGCAGCAAGGCCGTCAGAGGGGTCCACTCCGAGGGTTTAAAAATCATGGCGTTGCCGCAAGCCAGGGCCGGGGCCGACTTCCAGCAGGCGATTTGCAGGGGATAATTCCAGGCTCCGATCCCGGCCACAATCCCCAGGGGTTCGCGCCGCGTGTAGGCAAAGGACTGACCCAGGTCGTAGTGATGACCATGCAGACTGGCGGCCAAACCGGCGTAGTATTCCAGACATTCGGCTCCAGAGATAACATCCACCACCAGCGCTTCGCTGAGAGGCTTGCCTGTATCCAACACCTCCAGCCGGGCCAATTCATCATTCCGTTGCCTCAGAATCGCGGCGGCTTTGTGTAAAATCCGACCGCGCTCGGCGCCCTTCATTGCCGACCATACCAGCAATCCCTGGCGCGCGCTTTGCAGGGCCGACGCCAGATCGGCCTCATTAGCCAGATGGACTGCGCCCTGCTTTTGACCGGTCGCTGGATATATATTGTCCAGCCTTTCCGGACTGCTGGCATCCTGGTATTGACCGTGGATATACAAGCGGCTTTCAAACATGAATGTCAGCCTGATACATCCAGGCGAGACTACCAGAGTTTTTAGACAGACAGATTGATTTGAGGATCAGGTGTGGCGGGCCCGTTGCCCCGGTCCCTGGTAGAAAAAGGGCGCTGTCCATCAGCGCTGCCTTAATGGCTGCGCTCGAATTGGAGGGCCATCATATCACCCTGATCCAGCCATTTCACTAGCGGATCAGCGATTTGTTTGCCGGCCCGGTAGAGCCAGCCGGCATCCTTGCAGCTAGTGAAGCCGGATCCATAAGTAATATGACTAATCCGGCGCAAACCGCAGTCAGCAGCCAGACGAATGATTCCGGATAGACTAAAAAAATACAAGTGTTCCGGCACATTCATAAAACGCCAGCGAGCAGCCTTATGTCTGGCCAATAGCCCCCAACGACAGGTGGACAATAGCAAACGTCCGCCCGGCCGGAGCAGCTCGTAGCAGCGTTCCAGTACGCGCCGCGGGCTATGCATGTGCTCGATCGAAGCCCAAAAACTGAGCATGTCGTAATGGCCCTGTTGCAGAACAGCGCTGCGCAAAAAATCATCAATGTAAATTGTCAGCTGCAACTGCTCGATTCCGAAACGGGCAGCATGGGCTGACAACTCAATGCCTTCTGACTGCCAGCCGCGAGACTGCATATACTCGACAAAGTATCCGGCGGCGCAGCCGACATCCAGGCAACGGGGCGGTCGCCCCTCAAATAAATTTCGAGTGCTGCCGTCAGTCGCCGGGGCCGGTATCGCAACCCCGTCCCGGTCCAATCCCTGCAAATCTTTTTGCCAGGGTCCGGTGTCGCTCAGTCCAGCCTCCCAGGCGTCAAATCCCAGATCGCGCAAATTCAATCCGTATACCCGATTAATTTGCTGTTTCAAGGCGCTTGAAAAATAATTGTCGTAACCGCGTTCACTGCGCTTTTCAAAATACTCACCGGCATAGTATGGCGCCACCGCCTCCAGATCCGGTTGGGGGTTGACCTGCACTAATTGACACTGCCGGCAACGCACCAGTTGGAAGGTCTGACCCTGACTGGACTCTTTGACAAACAGGGGCGCGAAGCTTTCCGCCCCGCATTGATCACAGGGTATCGGTCTAATGTGGCCCGCCATGCCAACCATGCTTTCTAGCAACAGATGTTCTTCAATCCATTTCAAAAACAGACCAGGGTGAGTGTCGCTGGCTGCTCGCTCCCTTGCACACCTGCTCCTGGATCGTCTGCTATGGTATCTACCGGCACCTGGGGCTGGAAGGGACGGCAGTAGACTGCGCTACTTTAATTCGCTGGCCGCGCTGCTCAGATGCGCCAGTTCTTCACCCTCGAAAAGGCGGGTCACATTGATCAGCACAACAAAACTGTTTTCGCGCTTGCCGACCCCTAACATAAACTGACCGCTGCCGTCCTTGATACTGGGCGGGCCCGCATCAATGCTCTCCTGGCTAAAACGGTGCACATGATAGACCGCATCCACCATCAATGTGATCCGGTGGCCTTCAATCTCGACAATGATGGCGCGTTGTCCGCGTTCTTCACCGGCTGCACGCTGCAGTCCCAGCCGCAGCTTGAGGTCCACAACCGGCATGATCTGACCACGCACATCCATCAGGCCCGGAAACCAGGCGACGCTGTGGGGCACCTCGATCAGCTCCTCGACCTTGACGATACCAGTCACCTGCGCGACCGGTATACCGTATTCCTCCTCGCCCAGGCTGAAGGTCAGATATTTTTGATCAATATCGGCAGTGCCGGCTGTTGTCGCCATAGCCCGATTTTACAGCACTGGCCTAATCAGACTATAAAAAAATCGCCCACATCCGGTTTTGGACCTGCCAGTAGACCGCCCAGGCACTCAGTCCAGCCAGGGCCATCACCTTGGGCAAAAAGGGATCGCGCTGTCTCCATAGCCAATCCCAGGCACCGCAGAAGACGCCCAGGCTGCCGCTATAGCCGGCCAATTCTGTCAGATTGATATAACCATGACTGAACAACCAGATAAGCAGGCCGCCCAGCCCCAGATCAAAAGCCTCGCCGGGCAGGCGCCGCCATAACTTGCGCAGCCAGCCGCGAGCCTTTTCTTCGCGCTCGCGTTTTTGCTGCAGATATTTCTTGAAGACTTGTAGCAGTGAAAAGGGTTCGCGACCGGGATACACCGGCAGCGCTGGCCCATAACCGGATCGGTTGGCAAAAGCGCTTTGGGTCGGTATACCATAATTGCCGCCAATGACTTCCAACAGGGCGGAGTCAGGTAACAGGGCCAGCCAGGGCAAGTGCGGCTGAAATTTATGCTGCAAATCCATACTGCGGCGACCGACCGATTCACGTTCCTGCAGGATGGTACCGGATTTAATCACCGCCACATACTCGCGCATGCCTTCCGCCGCCAGCTTCAGGCTGATGCGCGCCATCTGGCGCGGGTAGTTGAAATCCACCTGCAGCTGATCGCCTTCATAAGTGCTGGTTGTATAGGCCCGGTGATACCCCTCCTCGGCGGAGGGTCCGCCCTTCCAGGTTTGCATCAGGGTCGCTTCATCTATGCCAGCCAGATTCATACTAGATGCATCGGCCAGATTCAGCGATTGTTAAACGCTTTCCGCCCTCTTCCCCGGCCAGACCAGGCGCGACGACCTATTGCGAAATGGCAAAACCCTGAATCGCCAGGTCCGGCACGCGCGCCAGACTCCATTGCGGGCTCCACTCGTTTGAAATCAGCGCAATGTTTTGTAATAAGTCGAGGAAGTTCATAGAAAGCGTCAGGCCATCAAAGGCATGCACCTTTTGCCCATCGACCATGAACCAGCCTTGGGCCCCGATCGATATTTCACCCGATACAGCGGAGCAAGCCGCGGCACCTTCCAGCTTGAGGACATACAGGCATTGCGGCCAGGTGTGCAACAGCTGCTCCAGGGTATGCGGGCCGCGATCCACCACCAGATTGGCAAAACAGGTACTGACGACGCCCGCCAGCGAACGCGTGGCCGCCCCGTTGGAAGCGCAACCGTCCCGGGCAGCCGACTCCAGATGATAGAGCCAGTTTTGCAAACAGCCGCCCTCAACCAGGGGGATATCCTGGGTAGCCATCCCCTCGCTATCCACTAGACGGGAAGCAGGCCAGCCAGGGACTCGGGCCATGGAGCGCAAGGACAGCTCCGACACGGCAATGGACTCACCCATGCGTCCTGCCAGGCGCGACTGGTTTTTCTGGACTTGCTCGGCAAAAAACATGCTTTGGTACAGTGCAAAAAGGCGGCCGCTAACTCGATGCGATAAAACCACCGGGATGGCAGACAGTGAAGGGACCGGCGCGATATCGAGCAGTTCCAGCGCCCGCTCGACGGCGTTTTGACCAAGAGTATCGGCTTGTAAACAAAGCGGCCCGCGACCAGCCTGGCTGTAGTAGCCGCTTTTGGTAATGTCCTTTTGCCTCGCGGTAACCCCGCAGGTGGCCACTACGGATCCCGATTTTTTTTCAAAGGATACGCCGCGACTATTGATGAAATAACTAGCCCGGCTGCTCTTCTGACAGGCGCTCAGGGGGACATTGACAATGCGTCGATCGCTTTGACGGGCCAGTTCTGCCGCCTCTAGCGCCAGACTGGACATGCGTGCAAAATCCCAGTCCTCCCAATCCGGACTCCAGAGCTCCAGGTCCAGGTCGTCCACATCCAGACGGTCCGGCATCTCCAGGTCTAGCGGATCGGCCAGCGCCGCATTGGCCATAGCATGTGCCAGGCTTTCCAGCAAGGCCTCAGAGCCCAGCCGAGCAGACCACGCATAGCCCGGTCGACCATCGACAAACACGCGCATTCCCAGGGCCTGCGATTCAGCATAAGAACTCTTGTTTAGACGCGACTGATACACCGACAATTCCTGATCCAACTGACGGGTGCCCAGCACCTCAAATTGCTCGCAGCCCCGAGCACGGGCCGCCTGGGCCACAAACTCGCAGGCCTCCTGTAAATGATCAAATTCCATCAACGACCCCCTACCAGGATCTGATCGACCCTCAAGCTGGGCTGGCCCACGCAAACCGGCACCGCGCCGCTACTGGCGCCGCACATACCGGCCGCCAATTCCAAATCATCAGCCACCATCGAAATACGATGCAAAATCTCACTACCCTTGCCAACCAGGCTGGCGCCGCGCACCGCCGCGCCCAGACGACCGTTTTGAATCAGCCAGGCTTCTTCGACCGCAAAATTAAATTCTCCGGTAGCCGGATTGACGGATCCACCGCCCATTTTTTTGGCGTACAAACCGTTATCGACCGACGCAATCAGATCCGCCGGGGTATGCTCGCCGGGAGCGATCCAGGTATTGCGCATCCGTGAAACAGGCGCGTATTCGTACGATTGCCGGCGAGCGTTGCCAGTGCGTGGCAACTGCAGCTCGGATGCGCCTATGCGATCGGTAATAAAACTTTTTAGTATTCCGTTCTCAATCAAAACTGTCCGCTCCGTTGGCATCCCTTCATCGTCAATGTTCACCGAACCCCAGGCGTGCGGCACGGTCCCGTCATCAATCGCCGTTACCGCCGGATGGGCGATCTGTTGTCCCAGCCGATTACAAAAGGGAGAGGACTCCTTACGCACCGATTCGCTTTCGAGCGGGTGTCCGCAGGCCTCGTGAAAGATGACTCCGCCAAACCCATTGGCCATCACGACCGGCATCTGACCGCCGGTAATATAACCGGCATCCAGCATCCGCAAGGCCCGCTCGCCTGCCAACACGGCCAGGCCGCCGCTATCCAGATTTTGCAAAAATTCGACACCTTGCATGCGTCCCGGGGTCTCATGGGCCGTGAAGCGCTGCCCATCGTGACTAGCCGTCACTTGCACGGCGAAACGGGTTCGACAACGCTTGTCGCTGACATGCAAACCCTCGCTATTGAAAATCTGGATTCGGGTAATGCTGTCATTCACGCTGGCACCCACCTGTTCGACCCTGGCGGATAGAGCCCTGGCGGCGGTGTCCGCGGCATGCAGGATATCGAGGCGGGTTTGCCGATCGGCCGGCCCCGGCCAAATACGGACCGGATGCAAATCTTGATAGTTGGTTTCCAGCCAGGGCGATTCGGACAATGAAGCAAGTAACCTGGATTCTTTACTGTTTGCCGGGTCGACTCTGCCTGGATCCTGAATCAGGTGCCCGATCCGTGTAACCACAGCCAGAAGGGAGTCCAGATCCGTCCGGTTGGTATGGCCATAGAAGACCTGATTTGACGCGATCAAACGCACCCCGATGCCAAAATCGACTCCGCTCCGCGCGGATTCGACCTTGCGGTCCTTGAACTGCACACTTGTACTGCGCGTTTCCTCGATGAACAATTCGCTAAAATCAGCGCCGCATTCCAATCCCTTTGATAAAACCCGTCCGGCGATCTCGTCTGCTAACATGGGGACCAAAAACTGTCCCGGCGCACTCTGGACCAGTATTAAAGCAGCTTGCAAATGAGATAATTACAGCCTGTACGACCGGGACCCTCGCGCTAGACTGGAATTACTACCAGGCTAGCAACAGAAATGATTCTAATCCCCCTATAATAGTGTAACATGGGGCTGTGACAAGGATTCATATTTTTCAAAATTTTCAGAAATGAATTCTGCTTGACAAACAAGCGCCAATATGCTATTGAGGCTTCTCCGCACTGCGGATCCGGCCGTTGCCAGGCCTTGCCAGGCGCGGCTAGAAGCAGCCCAACCGCCGTACCACCCGCCCTCACATAAACCGGGGGAATAGCTCTGGCAAAAAAAGCGGTCCGGGGCAAGTGCAGACCGTAGGGTCACACTTATGCCGTGCATCCATGGACTGGATCAGGCGGGCCTGCGGATTCACCGGATGGAATGCAAACAGAATCATTGGTTAGGGGTATAATCACAACCCAATACGGCAGCGAATTTGGTTTGGCAGTCTTGCCATCCAGCGCTACATTAGACGCGCAAACAGAGCATGGGCATGCAATTCCGCTCATGACCAGACTTCGCAATCGGCCCAGCGAGATCAGGACGCTCGTGCCAGGTCGGCTGCAAATGCAGCCAGTCCCGGATCCCGCAACAATCCTGCAGGGCGGTGACACGCAGCCACTGGTCGGCGACCTTGTCCTTTGTCGCAGTATTGACGACCGGCTGGCCTTGATCGAGAGCGTATTGCCGCGCCGCAGTCTATTAAGTCGCAAGGCAGTCGGCCGCAGCAGCGACTCCCAGCTGATGGCGGCCAATCTCGACTTGCTCTGGATTGTTATGCCCGCTGATCGGCCCCTTTCCGACGGCGGACTGCTACGCTATTTGAATTTGGCCGGTTCCATCCCCGTCAGAGTTGCGATTACCAAATGTGATCAAATCAGCTCCCCATCAGAGCTGGCTGACCTGCAGCAGCGTATCGGCCGATTTTGTGCATCGGATCAGATTCGGCTGCTTTCCGTACACGACAGCGCTTCCATCGAATCCATGCAAGCCGAAGCAGGCAACTTGCTGCCCCTTAGTGATGTCGGACCACCGCTGCCGTTGACCGGCTTCGTTGGCCCATCCGGAGCTGGCAAATCCACCCTGATGAATGCCTTACTTGGCAATGCAGAACGTCTGGTGGCCTCGATAAGCGCCAGCACCCACAAGGGCCGCCACACCACAACCAGACGCGATATCGTCTGGCATCCCGCCGGTTATGGCATTATGGACACGCCCGGCATGCGCGAGCTAGGCCAGGACACGCTCGACGCAGACGGTCCCTTTGCGATCATTGCAGAGCTCGCCACCCGATGTAAATACCGCAATTGCCAGCATGATACAGAGGCTGGTTGTGCCGTCAAAAGCGCCCTGGCCAGCGGTCAATTGGAACCGGTGCTTGTTACAAGCTATCGCGCGCTCAAAGCTGAGACGGCTCTGGTTGATCAGTTTCGACAGCAACGTCGCAAGGCGGTCAAGGATGAGTCCCGGGCTGCCCGCCGGAGCGAAAAAGAGGAATGGCACAAAAAGATCAGCAAGCAGATCCGCGAGATGCCTGACAAGCGTCGGCGGGAGTAGCCTGCAAAACTGAACGCGGTGGCAAAATCAAATGACAAGTCCGCTGCCAATCCAAATCTGGTGCCCTATGACAGCACAGGCAACGATTGGTATCATTGGTGGATCCGGACTCTACGATCTGGAAGGCTTTGAGCTCGACAGTGAAGAAACGATTGTCACCCCTTTTGGCAAGCCTTCGGACACAATTACGGTCGGCAGCTTTGCCGGCAAAAAACTGGCCTTCCTGCCGCGGCATGGCCGGGGGCATTACCTGGCCCCGCACCAGATTCCCGGCAAGGCCAACCTGGCTGCCCTGAAGATGCTGGGGGTGCAGCAGGTGCTGGCCTTCTCTGCAGTCGGCTCCCTGCGGGCGGAAATTCCGCCGCGCGATTTCGTACTGCCTTCCCAAATCATTGACCGCACCAAAGGAATCCGCCCTTTTACCTACTACGAAAATGGTTTGGTGGTCCACACCACCTTTGGTGATCCCTTTAGCAGTGAGATGGCCGAAACCGTCTGGCAGGCCCGGACTGCGTTGAGCGGAGTTCAACTGCATCGCGACAAGACCCTGGTCTGCATGGAGGGTCCGGTATTTTCAACCCGTGCCGAGTCGCAGCTCTATCGCAGTTGGGGGGCCGACATTATCAACATGAGCGTATTGCCGGAAGCCAAACTAGCTGCCGAGCTCGAGATGGACTATCAAATGGTATGCATGTCCACGGACTATGATTCCTGGAAGGTCGAAGAGGAAGCGGTGACAGCCGAGTTTATCATCGGCAACCTGAACGCAAATGCTGCCAACGCCAAAAAACTGCTAGCTGCTGTTGTGCCTGGCCTCAGCGGCGTATCAGCGCGCAAGGGCAGCATTAAAAATGCAGTGATCACAGCTGCCGACAAACGCGACCCGGAGACGGTAGCCAAAATGAATCAGCTTTTGCCTGGTTATTTCTAGCGACTTTTCCATTTGCATATACTATACCCGGCGCGCCTGCAAAAATCCTCCATGGTCTTTTCCGCCGCGCGTTTTTTGCGGCCATTTGGCCGCCCCGATTCCTTCCGCGACGTCCTGTCGCGGACCGGCCACAGGCGGGACGGCACCTCCGCCATCCTGGCTTCGGTGCCTGTGCGAGCACTCCTGCTTTTTGCAGGAGCGCCATACTTTATTTGCTATTCCGGGCTGCTGCGGCGACAAAGGAGGCAAACAGCGGGTGGGCCTTAACCGGTTTGGATTGAAACTCGGGATGGAACTGACTGGCCAAAAACCAGGGATGGTTTTTCAACTCGATGATTTCCATTAGCTGTCGATCAGGGCTCATACCGGAAAAAACAAGGCCTTTTTGTTCCATTTCCTCTTTATAACTAAGAGTGAACTCGAAGCGGTGACGGTGACGCTCGCGGATCTTTTTTTCTTTATAGCAACTATAAGCCAGCGTAGATTCCAGAACAATACAGGGATAGGCGCCCAGACGCATCGTGCCACCCAGTTGTTTCAGACCCTGCTGTTCTTCCAGCAAGGAAATCACCGGCCAGGGACTTTCCGGATCAAACTCGGTGGAGTTGGCATGCTCCCAGCCCATCACATTGCGGGCAAATTCGATCACAGCGCATTGCATACCCAGACAAATGCCGAAGAAAGGCAGCTTTTTGGTACGCGCGTATTCAATGGCCAGCAGCTTGCCTTCGATCCCGCGGCTGCCAAACCCACCGGGCACGAGTATGCCGTCCAGGGTAGCGAAAAGTTTTTTATCAATGCCGTCCTTTTCGAGGTCTTCCGGATCAATCTTTTCAAACTCAACCTTGACCTGATTTTGAATGCCGCCATGCATTAGCGCTTCATAGATCGATCGATAGGCGTCTTGTAGAACGATATACTTACCCACAATCGCGATCCGCACCGTCTTTTTGGGATTTTGCAAGGTGTGTAGAATATCGCTCCATTTCTTGAAATTCAGGCGGCCAGCTTCCATATTGAAGTGCTTAAGCACTACCTTATCAATACCTTCCTGGCGGTACATCTCCGGGATCTCGTAAATACCGCTCTTGATGTCGCGGGCCGAAATGATGTTTTCCACCGGCACACTGCAATAGAGCGACAGCTTTTCCTTCATTTCACGCGGCATGGGCTGTTGCACCCGGCACACCAGTACATCCGGCTGAATACCGAACTGCAGCAGTTCCTTGACACTGTGCTGGGTTGGTTTGGTTTTCGCCTCCCCGGCGACCGTTATTTGGGGCACCAAAGTCAGGTGTATAAAACATACATTGGCCCGACCGCGCTCCAGGCGCATTTGCCGAATGGCTTCCAAAAAAGGCACACTTTCAATGTCACCCACTGTGCCGCCGATTTCAACCAGCACAAAATCAACTTCCTGATCGCGGGTCAAAGCGGTTATACGATTCTTGATTTCATTCGTGATATGGGGAATCACCTGGACAGTACGGCCTAGATAGTCACCCCGGCGCTCGCGGCGAATGACCGCATCGTAGATTTGGCCGGTGCTGACTGAATTTTGCTGGGTCAGGACCGTGTTCTGCGTAAATCGCTCGTAGTAGCCCAGATCCAGATCGGTTTCCGCACCATCCTCGGTCACATAGACTTCGCCGTGTTGAAAGGGGCTCATAGTACCCGGATCCACATTGATATAAGGATCCATCTTTTGCAAGGTGACCCGGTAACCCCGATTCTCAAGCAGGCAGCCCAGACCAGCGACAGTAACTCCCTTGCCCAGCGAGGAACAAACGCCTCCGGTAATAAAAACGAATCTGGTCCGATCCTTGATTTCCGACTGTTCCTCTTTTGTTGCCACTATGCGCCTCAGGTCCAGTCAAGGCGGCCAGCCTAACGGGTCAAACCTGAATTCGGCCGCCCTTGCGCAGAATATTCGTCGTAGAATGACCGCCCAGGAAGGGCAGGATTTCGATCCGACCGCCAAAGGAATCGATCGTCGGCTTTTCCGGCAGATCGGCCGGCTGGTAGTCACCGCCCTTGCAATGAATGGACGGTCGTAATACTTGTAGCGTCTCGATGGGCGTCGCTTCATTAAAAAACACTACAAAGTCTACAAAGCGCAGGCAGGCTAATAACCAGGCCCGGTCTTCCCAGGTATGGATCGGGCGATCGGCGCCTTTCAGGGCTCGGACAGATGCATCCGAATTCAGACCTACCACCAGACAATCACCAAGGGCGCGAGCCTGCGCCAGGTAGGCCGCGTGACCGCGATGCAACACATCAAAGCAGCCATTTGTAAATACAACGCTCTGAAAGGACTGATGGTCCAGCACGGACTTTAAACGATTGCGATCATGAAAAATCGAAGCGGTTACGTCACCTGAGATACTTGTCATTGCCTTATTTACGCAAGTCTTCCACGTTTACGGTGGCGGCGCCGAAATGAGCGACTACCTGTCCGGCAGCCTTGTTGCTCAGGCGGGCGGCCTCAGCCAGCGTAGCCCCCGCGGCAACGGCCAAACTCAGCACAGCAATCACGGTATCGCCCGCGCCGGTCACATCAAAGACCTCGCGCGCCTGGGTGGGGATATGCAGCACATTTTGCCGGTCGCTGGCTGAAAACAGACTCATTCCCTTTTCACCCCTGGTTATGAGCAAATTGCGGGCCTGTAATCGATCCAGAATCTCGAAACCAGCAACTTCAATGTCCGCTGTGCTATCCAGTCGACGACCCACAAAACGGCCGGCTTCATGATGATTGGGGGTCAACAGGTCGACTTCCTTATAATAAGAGAAATGAGTAACTTGCGGATCCACTGCTACGAAAATATTATGCTCCCGAGCCAGGCGCATTAATTCGCTAATCAGGCTGGGAGTGATCAGGCCCTTGTCATAGTCAGAAATAATTACTGCCTGACATTTGGGTAGTCTGCCACGCAATTCAGCCAGGATCCAGGCTAGATAATCCATCGAAAGGGGCCGGCTATCCTCCCGATCCAGGCGCAACATCTGATGGGCGCCAGCCAGAATCCGCGTTTTACGAGTAGTGGGGCGGTCTGGAATCTCCAATAGTCCGATTCTCTCGGGTGCAATGCCCAGGTCCAGGAAGCTTTGGCGCAGCTCCGTACCGCCGCCATCCTTGCCGATCGTACCCAGGAGTTCGGTTTCGGCCCCCAGCGAGCGCAGGTTGCAAACCACATTACCGGCCCCGCCGGGCAGGTAGCGGCAGTCAGTTTGCAAGACGATGGGTACGGGCGCTTCCGGCGAGATGCGCTCCACCCGACCATCCAGGTATTCATCCAGCATATAATCGCCAACGACAAGGACGCGCTGCGCGTTCATTCGATCCAGGATTGCTTGCAAATTGGCGGACATGCGGCCACCTTCGGTCAGGCAAAGTAGAGGGCAAGCCGCTTTGAAATCCGTATTCAATCCAGAAAGCGGGCGCGCAGTTCCGGCGTCGGCAACCAACAGCTCGCCTGCCGTCCAAACCAGCGATAACGGTGACGGGCCACCCACCGATAGATTGCGTCGCGCACAAAAGCGGGCCACAGCCAACACAGATCGAACAAGGGCCAGCAACCGTCCAGTTGACGGGCAATTTCGAGCGCGGCTGCGCTATGCGAGTGGAATCGACCATCCTGAAATAAAAGCACGCTGGCCGGGTCCTGGTCACTCCGCAGGCGCCATTGGGGTGGTAGATTGCGGGCCGCCCAGGAGCCTTGCAGGGATGCAAAGTGAAAGCGGCAGCCCTTATCGCGCGCAATGATAAATTGCACGGATGCCGTACACAAATTACAATGGCCGTCAAACAGGACCAGCGCTCGAACCCCGCCAGGTAGTCCGGTTCCATCCGCAGCAGTTGCTTTCATGCGACCAACAATAGACCTGTACACCAGAAAAGTAAGGCAGCAGCCGGAGGCGCTATTTTTTTGCGCTCCGCTGGTCCACTACAATCAGTACATTGCAACGCCGCAACGCCTGGCGACCCTCACGATTGCCCAGTATGCGAGTCACATCCGCATCATCCAGATAGATATCGCTCTTACGCGGTCCGCGCAGTCCGCCCGCAAAGGTAAAATAAGGCTGCTCACCCGCCCGACGGTCCAGACGCGCCCGATTGGCTGATGTGTGCCACCCCACCAGCCCGTAACGAATTGCGCAGGTTCGACTGGCCATTTCGGGCCCGAAGATCAGGCGCCCCTGGGCCGTATAGATTCGCGGCTCCAGTGAGACCTGAAAATCGCTAAATGGTTCCATATCAATGATAATGCTGCTAATCGGGTCTGTTGCCGGGTTGCCGAACTGGAGCTCGGGAACACTGCTTTGGTTATAATGCTTGTCGGCCAGCAGGGCGTAGAGTCCACGAGCGCCAAAAAACGGCACACCAAGTTCGATCGCGACACGACCCATGCCCGTGCGGCGCGAGCGGACCTGGAATAAATCGCCCAAATCGGCCATCCGGCTCTTAAAGGCCCCATCGCGTTCCATGCGGCTGCCAATACTGCCCTCCCCATCCAGATTCAATTGCCACAGGGCGCCAAACAGACGAGCGGTGGCCAATTCGCGCGCCTTCTCACGCGCTATCATACGGGCTTCGGTGAGCGAGTGCACCCCCCCCGTTTTGTAAGGATCGCTCACAATAACTGGCAAGGGAGCCTCGGCGCGCGCAAAGAGGTAACCGCCGGTCCAGTCGATTTGGATATACCGGGCCGGGAAACTCTGCAAATTCCAGGCAGGCGTGTTCAGGAAGGCCTGCAAATCGCGGCCATAGATACCGCCCACAGCCATCAGCAGACCGAGGGCCATGCACCAGAGCTTCCAACGGCGAGGGGAGCTAACAATCATGCTTACAGTATCGGAGCAAGACCGACAACGCGAGCGCGCTTTTCAAATCCTGCCGCTTGCTGATACCTGCCCGGAATCAGGACCAGGCCGGGATCAGATCATCAAATCTGTTTTGCCGCCACAGCGCCTGCAATTCCTGCGGATTGTCAATTTGACGGGCCGGCGGCAGGCTTTCCACTACCTGCCGTCCATAACGCCTGGTTTGCAAACGACTGTCCAGTATGGCTATTAAGCCGCGATCGTCTTCATGACGAATCAAACGGCCAAAACCCTGCTTCAGTTGAATAATGGTCTGCGGCAACTGGATCTCCATGAAAGGCTGAGCGCCCCTTGCCTGGCATTGTTCCATCCGAGCCGCCAACAGCGGTTCGTCCGGCACACCGAAGGGCAAGCGGGTCAGAATAACCGAGCGTAGTCGCTCGCCGGGCACATCCACGCCCTGCCAAAAGGTTGCCAGACCGAACAATACTCCGTAGTCGTGGGCCATAAACGAAGCCAAAGCCTGCTCGGCACCGCCGGGATCCAGCTGATTAAAAAAGGCCAGTCGGGAATCAGGCGCCAGAGAACCCTTGAGATCCTCATAGCAGGCCTGCAAGGCCTTGCGGGAAGTGAACAGTATAAAAGCGCCGCCCATACTTAATTCCAATAAAAACCGGATTTCAAGCGCGATCGATTGCAACCAGACCGCATCCCTGCCGCCGCCTGGTTCCCCAAGGTGTCGAGGCAGGTACAACAAAGCCTGACGCTTGTACTGAAATGGAGACTTTAAAATCTGGAACTTGCAACGGTCTGGCTGTTTTAATCCGCTTATGCTTTCAAACCAGCCAAAGGGCCGCTGACCGCCATTGGCGAGCGTAGCGGAGGTGAAAATCACCGGCCAGTCTTTTTGCAATAAATGTTCCTGCAACAGCGGTGCGCTTTCGATCGGCAAAGACCAGGCACTCAGGGAGCGCTCCCGCCCGTCCAGCGATCGGCGACTCAATTCTTCTTCCAGCCAGGTGACTTCACCGGCCGCCCCGCCACTCGCCAGACGCTGCATCAGTCCGGCATGCTGTCGTATTGCAGCCAGGCGGGCCCGCAACTGCAGCACTTGCAGGCTTTCCTGCAGCGCTTCTGCTGTGGCGCTAAAAAGATCGTCCTGTTTTTGCAGTTGCTCCAGATCTGCTTCCAGACGCTTGATAGCCTGGGTATAGATGGCTGTCAGATCGGCCAGCTCGCTGAAGTTCAGGGCTTCCGTGATTCGCCAACGGGCAGCACTACGGTCCGGCATGGTTTGCTGCAAACGCGTTTGCAGACTGCGCATCAGGGCGCCGGCTGAACGAAAGTCCGTCCCCAAAGATTCCAGCAGCAAGGCTGCTTCCGGTAGATGACAGCCCTGGCGCCAGGCCTGCTGAAAAATGGAAGCGAAGCTGTGCGCTTCATCGATTACCACGGCGTCAAAAGCCGGCAACAGACCTTCATTATAAGCGAAGTGGCTGGCCAGTAAACTATGATTAACGATCAGTATATCCGCGTTGCGCCACCGTTCGCGGGCACGAAAGTAAAAACTTTGATTATATAGCGGACAACGTCGTCCCAAACACTCATTCGGATCCCGATTGATCTGTGCCCAGGCATTTGCCGCCAGCAGGGCATCAAAATCACGCTGCAGACCTTCACGGCTGCGACCGGCCATTGCCTGCAGCTCCGCTATTCCGTCGAGCATATCCGGGGGCAGACTGCCTTCCCGCACAGCAGCGTCCAGTCGACGGGGACACAAATAATTTGAAGCGCCAAAACAAAGCTCGGCTTGCACGCTCTGTCCGGTAATTTCCATCGCAGTACGCAGATCCTGACGCAAGATCTGGTTCTGCAGGGCACGGGTTTCGGTGGAGATTAACAGTTTCATGGGCCGGGAGCGGCCGTGTAATAAAGCCGGGATCAGATAGGCCAGCGTTTTCCCGATCCCCGTGCCGGCCTCCACAACCAGATGCTGATCGCCCTGCAAGGCCTGCGCCACCAGTTCTGCCATTTGCAATTGCGCCGGACGAAATCGAAAGCGATCCTGGTCGTCTACGCCGGAGCTGGACATTGCAGCAAAGATTTCAGCAAGGGATTCCATCACTCCTGATTGCAGCCTGCTCGGAAAAGGTCAGCCCACCTGGACAGCATTGGCAGGCATTGCATCAGAGTAAATACAGAAAAAGAAGGCCTTGCAGGAGCAGGACTGCCCCGCAAGCGTAGTGGCCCGGACGGGATTGTTCAGGGGCCCGCGGGCTCGCCAGAATGGCCAGACCCGGGGTAAACACAAGACCGACCAGAAAAGCCATACGACCCGGATCGGTATCTGCAAGTCCCTGCAGGTACAAGCCACTGCTCAGCAAGAAAAGATGATTCCAGATCCATAAACTGCCTATCCACAAGAACAAGCTTCGACGAGTAGATGCGAATAACCAGAGGGCCTCCATCCACAACAGGGGCTGCAGCCAAAAAGCGATTGCCTGCTCTTTACTGTTAGCATACACGGCCAGTCCAACCAGAGCCAGACTGATGACAAAAAGAATGCTAAATTGTTTTTGGACCAGCAAACGCCACTCCGAGCTGTCAGCATGCACCTGCGGGTTTGTTACTTGCCTGAGTCGCCTGTCCACCATACCGTCTTTTTTGTGCCCAAGCGCCATACCGAGTGTCGCAAGCAATTGGGTGATCAAGAGCAGCCACAAGGCCGCCGAGCGCATATTGATCTGATTAGAAAAACGAAAGGCAAACAGAATTGCGAGCAGCACAGCCAGTCCGGCCAGGGCATGCGCTCGACTGGACTGGCCAGGCCAAAAAACAGGCAAGGCAAAAACAAGCAACAGCCAGCTGAGACTCAGGCCGCTAGCCGGATGCAGCCACTCAGTCATTGGACCCCTGATCGAAACGGTTGCGACCCAACCGATGCAACAGGATTAGACCGATCGGCAAAACCGCCAAAAACCAGAACTCAGGGCCGTGGAAAATAATATCGGCCCAGGCTTTCTCGAAGGTCAATGTCCCGGTCGGACTATCCATCGGCAGTAGCGCCATTGAACTCGTTGCCTCCGGCAGTACTCCCAAAAACCAGCCGGCAGTTAATAGCAAGGCCCCGCCGCCGAACAAGCCTTGCTGCCATCCATACGTTTCGCCGGGTGAGGGCCGGCTTTTGCTCAGCTCCTGAGCGCTGTCCTCTTGATCAAGCGGGTGTTTGTCTACCGACTTCGTTCCCGCTGGAAACAACTGGTACAATGCAATATAGACCAGGACCAGGGGTAGCACGGTCCAGGGTGAGCTAAATGCCGGCGACAGGATACATATCAAAACCAGCGAGCGCCGGGCCATGACCAACAGGCGATCCGACCACAAGACCACCAGACACAGTAGATGCGCCAGTAAAAAGACTGTCAAAAGCAAGACAGACATGTCATTTGATCAAGTCCTGAAACCAGACTCAGGCGCTTTGAAAATCCTTTTCGATTTGCCCCAATAGCTCGCGCGCCATCTCAAAATCCGGCTTCTTGCGCAGGCATAGATGCAAATAGCGACGACTGCGCTCCGGACGATTCCAGCTGCGATAGATCAAGGCCATATTGTACAAAGCATAATGATAACGGCTGCACGCTTTGCTGCGCAAAGCTCGATTAAACCAGTGCATCGCCATTTTGGGACGTCCCATTTTGATTAAAAGGGCCCCGAAATCGTTAAACAAATCCCCGTCCTGCGGCGCCAGACGAATGGCCTTTTTAAAAACGCGCAGGGCATCCTTATAACGACCCGTGCGCGAAGCATACAGCCATCCCAGCGTGGCCCAGGTGCCCACCACAGCATCGATTTCAAGAGATTTTAAAAGAAAGTATTCGGCAGCATCGTAATTGGACTGGCTAGCGTGCAAGAGTCCAGTATGATAGTATTCAAGGGCTTCGGCGTTCATAATCCTTCCATGTTGAGTAGACCGACCCCGCCAGGGAACGATCTACTCTAAGCTTCGGAAGGTTTAGCCAGCGAGTCGTATATTTTTCGCTCGACCTGGCAATTTTGCAAAACAGCGCTCTTGATCCCGTCCACACTCAGGCCGTAATCAGCCATAATCTCGCTACGACCGCCGTGATCGATGGCCTCCTGGGGAAAAGCGATTGTCTGACAATGCCGGGCCTTGACGGCTCCCGGTAACTGGCCCAAAATCCAGGCAGCGGCGCTAGAAAGAATATAAGAGTCCTCAACTATTATAAAATTATTCACGCCCGCCAGCATTTCTGCCAGGGCCTCGAAATCCAGCGGTCGAATCCAGGTCACATTGATGACCCGCACATGAACCCCCTCCACAGCCAGTTCCGCCTGCGCCTTGAGGGCCATGTCGCGCAGTACACCTATGGCCACAATCGCCATGTCTGTGCCATCACCGAATAGCAACGGGCGATGGTCATTCAAATCCGGCCGCTCTACGAGGCTGGAGCGATGACAACTGGCTTTGGGAAAACGCACAGCAATGGGACCCTCCGCATAGTGCTCCATATATTCCAGCATGGCCTTCAGTTCACCGCCTGTGGCTGGAGCGTACACCGCAGTATGCGGCATCGCGAGCAGCATACCCACATCATACAGACCCTGATGCGTTTCACCATCCGGTCCCACGCAACCGGCCCGATCGACGACCATACGCACAGGAAACTTCATCAGCGCGACATCCTCGACCAACTGGTCCAGAGCCCGATTGAGAAAAGTGGAATAGATGCATAAATACGGCACCACCCCGCCAGCGGCCAATGCGCCGGCGTAGGCCATGCTGTGCTGCTCGGCAATCCCCACATCATGCACGCGTTCGGGCATGGCGTCGTACAGCGGACGCAGCCCGGAGCCCTCGATCATAGCCGGAGTGATGGCAACCAATTTTTCGTTTTTTTGCGCCAACTCCAGCAGGGTTTCACCGACGATCTGGCTGTAGCTGACCTCGCCATTGGCGATCTTTTTTTCAAAGCGACCATCTTCACGGTTGAACTTGCTCACACTATGATACGTGATCGGGTTCTTTTCCGCGGGTTCATAGCCCTTGCCCTTCTGGGTATAGGCATGCAGCAATACCGGTCCCTTGACTTTTAAAACCTTGTTCAGGGCGCGCACCAGATCAAGCACATCGGCGCCATTAACGGGGCCAAAATAGCGAAAGCCCAAATCGGAGAAAAATCCGCCCGGTGTCAAGAGATCCTTGATGGAGCGTTCCACGCGGTGTGAAAAATGCTGCATGATCGGGCCGAGCACAGGCAGCCACATAAGGAAGTGATACCACAAGCGCCGGGATTTATTATATAACGGCGACATGATCAGCGAATTCAGGTACTGATTCAGGGCGCCGACATTGGGCGAAATACTGTGATCATTGTCGTTAAGAATCACCAGGCAGTTTGTCTTGATATGACCGCCGTGATTCAACGCCTCAAAGGCCATCCCGCTGGCTATCGAGGCATCTCCGATTACACAGGCGCAATGATGCTGGAGGCCTTGAATGTCGCGAGCGACAGCTTCTCCCAGGAGCTGCGAGATCGATGTACCCGCATGACCGGTATTGTACAGATCGTACTCCGATTCGGATCGCTTGGGAAAACCGGACAGGCCGCCCTTGCGGCGCACACTGCGCAGACGGGCCCGACGTCCGGTCAGGATTTTGTGTGGATAGATCTGATGGCCCACATCCCAGATCAGTTTGTCATTGGGCGTATCGAGCACGTAGTGCAATGCGACGGTCAGCTCGATCACCCCCAGATTAGAAGCAAAATGACCGCCCACTTCGGACAGGGTATCGATTAAATAGTTGCGCAATTCATCACAAAAACGCGGCAGGGCCTTCAGCGGCAGTTTGCGCAAATCAGCCGGGTATTCGACCTCTTTGAGTAAGGGGTACTTGGCAATTAATTTGTCCATTTCCAAACCGCTAGTATTAGACATGGGTTTCGGGTTTGCGCAACGCTTCCAGATCCTGATCATCTTTGAGACCCATCAGTTCATAGATGCGCACCGGTTCCAGCTTGCCCTTGACTCGCACCAGATCCAGCTCCCGGGCGTAGACCCGCTCCTTGACCCGCTCGTAGGTGTATTCGGATATAACGATTTTTACCCCATACTGCTTGGTGATCCCTTCCAGGCGAGAGCCCAGGTTGACAGTATCACCCATCAGGGTATAGTCCATCCGGGCCTTGGAACCCATGTTGCCCACAACCGCCGGTCCGGTGTTGATGCCGATACCGATATCAATCGCCGGCACACCGCGCTCGGTCCAGATTTTTTGCAAATCCTGCAAAGCGGCATACTGCGCGATCGCACAGACACAGGTGTAGTAGGCGTGATCGTCATTTTCAACCGGCGCGCCCCAGAAAGCCATGATCGCATCACCCATGTACTTGTCGATTGTGCCGCTATACTCGATAATCAGGTCCGTCATGACCGACAGATATTCATTCAAGAGCTGAACCAGTTCTTCGGGGCCGAGTTTCTCGGAGATGGTTGTAAAACCGCGCACATCGGAGAAGAAGACGCTGACCTCTTTTTTGGCCCCGCCCAGTTTGAGAGCTTCCGGATTCGTCAATAGCTCGTCGACTACATCCTGGGAAACAAACTTGGAGAAGGTATTGCGAATGTATTTCACGTTCTCTTCTTCCGCAAAAACTCGAAATCCGATAAAACTGATGAGTATAATAAACTGTTCAATGATCACAGTCGGGAAGACATGGATTAAACTATACACCCCAAAACTGACATAGACTGTCAGGGCTATAAATACAAGAGCGATCAAAAAGCTGAGCACAAAACTCATAATCGTCGACAAGCGCGGCTGAAACACGCCAATAATAATGGCAATCACCAGCAGGATCAGCAAGTTCAGGCCGTTGCTTGCCTGATGACTGAAATCCTGATTCAGAATGGTGTTAATCGCATAGGCTTGATGTTCAATTCCGGCCATGGTTCCGTAAGGCGAGAGGTGCACATCCTTGGCAGTGTCCACGCCTGTCGCGTAGTACATCGCAACCAGGGAGATCTTGTTTTCATACCGGCTCTTGAGAGTCGTTTCCTCATCAAAGCGCAGGCTCTCTTTTTCTTTAGTAGAGTAGTTGCGAATACTAGAGCGCACCAGCAGGGCATATAGTGTGGGATCCTTTTGTTGCACTTCACGAGCGATTGCCAGTCGATCCGGGGTTTTCTGCGCATTTTTCAAGCGCTCAAACAGGGACTTGTAATAAGGCAAAAGCTCCAGCTCGGCCGGGGTGGCCGCCTTGTAGGATTGGTCCAGGATCGCGATCGTGTTATGCCTTTTTTCAATCAGGTCCGGCAACTTGGCAGCCACATAATCGGCGAAATCGCGCGGTGCCATACTGGCAATGCGTCGGGCCTCCTGGACCTGGATTTTGGAGCGGATGCGCTCGCGGCGATCCCAGTCATAGGCCACTTCCAGAATGGGCTTGTAAGGAAAGCAGTACAAGCCCCCCCGAAAGTTGATGTCCATCATGCCAGCGCGATCCATCGGGATGGTCACCGTGCGATCAGCATTGGGATGAGCCATAATGTCAACATCCACCAGGCCGCCCTGCTCGAAATCGACCTTTTTGAAGCTTTTGGGCGGAATATTTTTAATCGTGAGGGTTCCAGCCAAATAGTCGGCCTGCACGTCTTTTGTGGGATCGACTCCATAATAGGACAGCGCGGTCGCAAGGGCAATGCCAGGGTAATAAAAATCATGCTTGTCCGGATCATAATCCGGGTCGTAGCGTTTCTCATAATTCACTACCCGGATCAAAAGCGGTACGCGTCTGTTCAGGTGGGTTATATCATCGATAAAAACATTTGCATGACCCATCCCGTTCAGATATTTCGAGGCGGGTACAATCGGCGGCACCGGCAGGGTGGCACGAATAATCGCATAGCGCCCGTTTTTTATCTGCTGGACGGTTGCCTTGCGATTCAGGATTGCCAGACGCTGCTCATAGTTCTTGAGCTTGTTGCGGTCTTCCGTGGAGGTGTTGATCGGGTAGTCAGCCAGCACCTGATTCAGATTTTTAGCGATGCTCTGACTAAGATAGTCGGTTTGATTGCGCAGTTCCTGACCCGGCCAGGGAGTGCACTGAAAACCATCGTCACGATCCTCGCACTTGCTGCCGCCGGAGATGCCCTTGATATCCATGAAGTTAATGTCATAGACCAGGATGGAGTTCTCATAAGACCCCATCTTGCGCGCCAGGTTGCCATAGATTTCCCAATCGAGCGGCCACTGAAAATTCACGGCCTCGATATCGGCTGTTGTGATGCCAATGATCTCAATATCGTCACGCACGCCCGGCGGGGCTGGAATGCGCGGGAAGCGAACAGTCACCAGATCGGCCTTGCCGCGTTCATGCGCCAGGCGCACAACATCATTTTGAAAAGTAAGCTTCTCTTCAATTTGAGAGCGGCGCTCCGGCGGTGTGCAGTAGTTCAGAGCTTCCCCGCCAAACTGCAGATCCGGAATCGTTTCGGTGCCCGGGTTGCGCTGACTTTGATATAATAAAGACACAACATTCTCTTCAATGCTGTGAAAGAAGTCGGTTAAAAGCAGCATCGCAAAAAGAATCGCGATTAGCATATTGATTAACAGCGCGCCGCCCTTATTGCGATCAATATGAAAGCGTTGCATGGTCGCGAAGAGAAAGATAGTCGCAAGGATCAGGAGCAAAAAGGCGTTCGACAACACCAGCGAGTCCAGACGCGGTCCCAGTTTCATGATGCGCCGATCCGGCGACTTGAGAAACGACAGGAACGGATCCTGCGCAATCAAAATGGAATCTGCACTGGCGGTGTAGGCCCAGACAAATACGAGCAGCATCACAATCCAAAAACCGATCCAGAAATAATCCCGGCGGCTGGCCTTTTTTTCGCCATGCTCGATGCGTTCGTATAAAAACACACAAACGAGAATCGCCAAAAGTCCCGGCAAAATATTGAAGTAAATCCGCTGGAAAAACCAGACGCCGGCCTCTCGCAGGGCACTGAATTCAAACACCGTTTGGTTGAGCCAGAATAATAGCGGCAGGCACACAAACAGGGCCAAAACGCTGATCATTAATATTAAAGTAGTCTTCTTGCGGGTAATCATGGCAAAATGGAGTGATACTTCAGGATTGGCCCCGTGTTTCAACCTTTTTTCGGGGCTTTTGAAAGGATTCTGGTCATTGCACGCCAAATTCAAAATGCGGCTGCAGCTTGATGGGCACGCTCAGGGTGCGAATCAAGAGCGAATGCACCTGGGCCTCGCCTAAAAAGCGAATGGCAAACGTTTGCAGGCGATCACTGTGGGGGGTGCTAAACCGGACAACCGGCTTCAATCGAATAAAATCCAGCTGCGCCTCGCCGCGCTCATCTGTGCGCATTAGAAGCTCGGCCTGGTCCTGGTAATCAAAAACGACGATGGACTGACTGACACAGAGCTCGATAAAAGAGATCATCATACTGGACGAGACGGCTGCCAGCAGCAATTCCATCGGCTTGGCGCAACCCTGGTGCTGCATACTGGGTGACACGCAGACCCCTTTTTCATCGCCCCGACCCGGGAAATAGACCATGTGTTCCAGCTCGGATGCGGTAGAGCGTCCCCTGGTGGCGGAGGCCTCCCAATGCAGATTGGCGCGAAAACGGTCCATGGCTGTTCCGCTCCCGGCCTAGAGCTGCCGCACCCCACCCGCCTGCCCGATCAGACAATCACCCCGCGCCGGTCGATAACGGGCAAAAATGCCGCACGCCACCACACCCGGTATGGCATCCAGTTGCTGTTCCAGTTCCAGCGGATTAAAGCGCTCAAAACGGGCGTCCAGAATCATATTGCCATTGTCGCTGATCACCGGACCGTCCTTGCGCTGGGCCATCCGCAGCTGGATCTCCCGGGCCCCCAGGCGCTGGAGTTCCCGCTCGACGAGCAGGCGACCGGCAGGCAGCACTTCGAGTGGTACCGCAAAATTCTGCCCCAGGAACGGGGAAAGCTTGGACTCGTCGGCGACAACAATGAAACGATCCGACAGGGCGTGCACGATTTTTTCCAGGGTATGCGCGGCACCGCCGCCCTTGATCAGATGCAGGTCGGGATCGATTTCATCGGCTCCGTCAATAGAGATGTCCAGCCGGGTGACACTGTCCAGCCCAAGGAGCGGAATCCCGGCCTGCCGGGCTAGCAGGGTCGACTGAAAGGATGTGGTTACGCACTGAATTTGCAAGCCATCATTGGCAATCCGCGCTCCCAGCCGCTGGATCACAAAGGCTGCTGTTGAACCGGTGCCGAGGCCGACCAGCATCCGATCCTCCACCAGATTGGCGGCGGCCATACCGACCTGTTCTTTTGCGCTGCTGTTCTTTGCACTGTCTTTCATTTCAAACCGGTTTCTTGTTCGTATCTTGCTCCAATCATAGTCAGCGGGGGTGAATTGCAAATCAGTTTTTGTCATACGACAGGCATCCATTTGCCAGGATCAGGCCGCCGCTGTGCCCGGCACCCAATCCGGAACCATTCTACAGACCGGCTCGCATTCCCGTGGTTCTGCACGGTACTGAGCTGCTCAGCCGTTGGCTGTAGCAGAACATACAGCAGACGTCATTTATAGAACCTGACCATAGATTAAACAGGCACAACCACCGCAGAGGGGTCGCGTGCGAACCTGCAGACGCACATCGGCCTGCCAGTGTGAGATGAGATCACTGCCAGCGCCAAAATCGGTGGTATACAAGGCCAGCATGCGATAGTTTTGTGGATTCCCCATCAATAGCCGTCCGATCACCGGAATTAGATAACGTAGATAGATGAGGTAGGGTACGCGCAAAAAGGCCGAGCGGGGCACTGCGATCTCAACAAAGCTGAAACGGCCGCCTGGTCGCAGTAAACGGCAAAGCAGATCCGGAACACGGCGCTTTTGGTCCCGGGCCAGGGTTTTCAGGCCAAAGGCGCAATGCAGTCGGTCATAATTACCCCAGCCCGCATCGTAAGCGATTTGAAAAACATCCTGCAAGCGGACAGTCACCTCGCGGGCCGGATTGGCCGTACGGCCGAGCGCCAGGGCCCGTTTCTGCGCACGGGCAATCATTTGGGGCGCAAAATCCAGACCGTGCAGCGCGCCATGGCCCAGTTTTTGGGCAATGAATCCAAAGCATTCGCCCATACCGCACATCAAGTCAAGTACCCGTTGACCCGGTTGCACTGCCAGAGCCCGCACGCTTTGATAGCGCCACCACCAGGCAAAACCAAAGGAGGCCAGCAAATTCACCAGACCATAGGTAGTACTCATCTCATCAAACAGCGCGCGCTGAAACCCGCTCTGGAAAGCTGGTGCGGCGTCCGGGGCGAGTTCGACTTCGGTTTTCAAAAGTACGACTGCCAGGCAGCCCGGCTCAGCCATTCCGGGCCGGGAGCATGCTGCGTAGCCAGAAACACACCCTCTTCAAATTCCGGCTGAACGGTGAGCGCCCACCGCGAGTCACCCGCGCGCCGCGCCGTTGTCGCGGGCGCACCCCAGAGCCAGGAAAGCACGGCATCACTGATCAGCACAGTGGCCAATAGCGCGTAGGAGTTGTTGCGATTGCGCTGCAATTGACCAGCATCCATGAAGGAGCCATTCGGTCCCTTGACCTGGTTTTGACTGCCGACCCACAGATACATCCCGGCCAGCGCTTCAAGATTCACAGGGCCCAGTCGGTCCAGCGGCACCGGTGGTTGACCCGGCGGGGCGATCTTCATGGATAGAAATACCAGCCAGGGCAGGTTTTCATCCTGTAACGCGGGGCCCGGCCCCTGACTCCAATAGACTGCATTGGCCAGGGTCACGATTTCTAGAATACTGAAGGTCCAGGCCCAGTCCGTCGTTTCCGGATTCTGAAACAAACCGCTGTAGCCCGGCACCAGGCCCTGGGCCGCCAGGCTCCAGGGATCGGTCCAGACATCATGTGCCATGGCTTTTTGGTCCTCCGACGGGTCGCTTGCAGTTCGGCTATCGGTCACAGTGTTTGTGGTTGCCGGCGCCTCTTTTTTGGGCCAGTTGACCGGCCCGGGCACAATCCCCTTCACACTGGCTGCAGCCAGGTTTAACTGACGCCCGTTGGCAAAAACCACCGTGATTCGGCCCTTGCGCACATTTGTCTTTACATTGGCGTAGACCTTGCCACTCCGCAGACGCACCGTATCCGCTCGCAGGACCTGACCGGGCCAACCCAGGCCGAGGGGCAAGCTGATCAACAGCGCCAGCACAGCCGGGCCAATTTGCAAAGCTTTCTTGAATTGATGCATCATATCATGAACTCCCGCCAGGCTGTGGGGTGCAATGCCGGCGCTGAATGGATCCGTCGTGCTTCCTATTCGAAGACGATCTCCAGGTTTTCAACTTGTGAGCGTGGCACCAGCACATCTCCTTTGGCAGTCAACAAACGGTACTGACCGCCTTGTTGCACGACCATGCCGGTCAACACCTGACCATCTTTTAAATGAATGCGATACACCAGCTCGGGCAACTTCTGTTTTGATTGCTCTTCCAATATAGCTTTTATATCCAGTTCGCCAATCTTTTGCTGGATTGCCTTTATTTGCCCGGGGCTTTCCAGTTCTGTGGCCGGAATAATATTTAATCCGCGCAGTCTGCGTTCCAAAAGCAAACGATCACGAGTCGACAATTCCCTGCTGTCGCTCTTGAACGGCACTTCCTTGAGCCAGTCAGTCTGCCCGGTCTGATTGGTCAGCGATTGGGCTAGACGATGGAACAGACCAGTCTGCATTTCCGCACTACCGGCTGCCAGTTTACGGGCCAGACCCTGGTCGCGCTCCTGTTTGAGAGCCTGATTCAGGCGCGCCAGCTCTAGCGCTTGCGCTCGAGCGATGAGCGGATCCTGGCGCACGGTTATGCTGCGAGAATCTTCAATCACCTGTAACTCAGCCTGGAATAAGCCTGGCATCTCCTTTTCCAGCGCTGCGGCCTGATCCGCGGGCAAATCACCTTTTAAGTATTCAAGCCGTAGCCAGGCGGCGGATTTGACCTGGGCCTTGCCCTCCAGCAAGTCAAGCTGGATCGTATTGCTATCCGGGCGGCGAACCATAAAGCGGGTCCCCAGCACGGTGACCATATGCGGCCCGGATCGAACATGGACGGCCTGATCGGCCTGCTTGTTGGCATCCAGGAACAGCTGGCCCTTACGCAAATGCAGGTACAGCTCGCCTTCGATGCGTTCCATGTCGATGCGCGACTCCGGCATCAATCGCACCGCCACCCGGGCACCACCGGAATCAATCTGGGCATCGCAAAAAGAGTCCGCCCCGCTGGAAAGACTGTCGCCCAAAGCGTCCCCCGCTTTGAGACCCTGCCCGCCGGCACCGCTGCAATTGCGATGCGGAAAGCTGAGTAGTCTGGTTTCCGGTGTGGTGGGCTCAGCCTCTGGCAATACGTTGCCGAAGAGCAGCACGGTAATGACAATCAGCACGCTGGCCGCCAGGGCCACGCTGGTTTGAAACCAGGCCTTGCGATAGAGCGGAATGACGGCTAGATCGGAGGCCTTGTCTTTGGCGGGACTCAGGTCGGCCGGCGGCGCTGCATTCTGTGCGCCAGCCAGAAAGGCCTTTTGCAAGGCGCCTTTGTTGACCTTACGCAGGAATTTATGCAGGGCCACGTACTCCCGATAACGCCGCCGGTACTCTTTGGAATTATTAACCAGCAGGGTCAGACGCGCTTTTTGATCCGCTGAAAGCTCGCGGCTCAACAGGGCCGCCATGAGTTCTTCGAACTCCAGTTCCGCGGCGGACAGCTCCGGCAAATCTCTTTTGGACGCGCTCGTCATTGGATCAGAATTCCATCAAGTCAACTTTCGACAAAGCCTTCCGGGGCGATCCCCTGCTCCAGCAATGCCTTGCGTAAAATGTCATAGCCGGATAACAAGCGTCGACTGACTGTGCGTATGGATACATCCAGTTCCCGGGCAGTGTCGGCTAATTTCTGGCCTTTAATCTCCTTATTATAGATTACAGTGCGTTCCGGTTCAGGTAGACAAGCGATGGCCTTTTTTATCGACTGATAAAGGATTTTTTGCTCTACGGTCTCGCTGATATCCGGCTCATCGGCCGCAATGTAGTTTTCCTGTTCGTTATCCAGGGACGATTGATCGCCTTGCCGCTGCTGCTTTTGAATCCAGGTGAGATGCACATTATGGGCAATGCGAAACAGCCAGGCGTGAAAAGCTCCCTTGTCGGTGTCATATTTCTGGCGGAACTTGTGCGCTCGCAGCAGGGCGTCCTGCGCCAGGTCCTGCGCCAGGTCCGGATCGCGCGTACGCTTGAGCAGGTAGCGATACACAACTTCTTTAGTTTCCCGAAGTTGCTTGTCGAAGTCTGGGTCTGATAATGCCGGACTCATCGCCTCCAAAGACAAGAGCGACTCCAGGGCCCCCTGTCAAGAGCTAATCTGACAATATTGGCGATAATTTCCGGAATTGATTTTTGGGGCCCCCGCCAGATTCTGATTGTACACGTAGGTCCAGGCGGCGACTCCACCGCCGGCTGGCTGGCCTTCTGCGAGCCAGTGCGATCCGCGCCGGGTCGATGTCGACGGTCCGGCGTCAACGGGCGGCCCAATCTCAATCACGCAGGGCTGTAACACATACAAGGACTCGGTCGGTCGATCAGGGCGATAATCCTCTAATTCATGCAGGTGGACCAGGCAGCGCTCATCCACCTGGTACAACTCCCCATAAACCGTGCCCGTGCCCGGCACGATCGCCGGCCACTCGCCCATATCGTATAGATCATAGCCCGCTAAACGAGCCGACCCGCAAGCGCATTGGTTCCGCAGAGCGTCATGGAGCTCAAAGCCGCGCATCAGAGTTCCATAAACGAAGACCGGGGTCCGACCAGAATCAGTCACCCTCGCTCTCCAGCTCCAGACTGGCGTTCAGGCCCGGCAACAATTCTGTATTGGACTCGGGCAGCTCTTCGACCGCACGCAGCGACTTTTCAATCGCCCGGCTGCGACGACCGGTTTCATCGATGGAACGCGAGGCGGTATCAAGCTGCTTTTTGACCTTCAGGAGCACATCGCCAAATTTGCCAAACTCCAGCTTGACCTGGGCCAGGGTTTGCCATACCTCACTGGAGCGCTTTTCAATGGCCAGGGTGCGAAAGCCCATTCGCAAGCTGTTCAGTATGGCCGCCAGGCTGGTCGGACCGGCTAGCACCACGCGGTACTTTTGCTGCAGCTCTTCCACCAGGCCCGGTTCACGCAGCACTTCCGCATACAAGCCCTCGGTCGGCAGGAACAATATAGCAAAGTCGGTTGTGGCCGGCGGGGCTACATACTTGGTGGCAATGTCTTTGGCGAATTGCCGAATACTGCCGATCAGCTTCTTGTGATGCGTCCGCACGCCTTCATCATCGCCCAATTCCGAAGCCTCCAGCAGACGGGTATAATCCTCCTGCGGAAACTTGGCATCAATCGGCAGCCAGACCGGTCTTTGCGCATCCGCGCCCGGCCCGGGCAGCTTGATCGCAAACTCGACAAAATCATTGGAGCCGCTGATGGTTTTTACGTTTCGGTCGAATTGGTCGGGCGTCAACACCTCAGAGAGCAGGGCTTCCAGCTGCACCTCCCCCCAGGTGCCGCGAGCCTTGACATTGGATAGTACCTTTTTGAGATTATCGACACCGGTCGCCAGGTTTTGCATTTCCCCAAGACCACGTTGCACCGCTTCCAGTCGTTCGCTGACCAGTTTGAAGGATTCGCCCAACCGCTTTTCCAGGGTGCTCTGCAGCTTCTCATCGACAACAGCCCGCATCTGATCCAGCTTCTGTTCATTGCTGTCCTGCAGTTTATTCAGGCGCTGGTCTATACGATCGCTTAGTTGCGCCAGACTGGCTTCGTTGGACTCAGTCAGTTTGACTAGTCGTTCATCAACTTTTTTAAGATTTAGTTCCAGCTGACTGCCGAGTATACCGACAGTCTTGACCAGCGAATCTGTCGCATCTTTCTGGCTGCCCCGCATCAGATCCTGCAGGTTCTTTTGACCGCTTTCGAGCTGAGCCTGCAAGCGGGCGCTGCGATTTTGATCTTCTTCACGGGATTGACGAAACTCCTGCGTGAGCTTCGCGCCAATTGCCTGTTGAAAATTGTTCAACTGCTCGCCGATCGATTCCTGGCGCACGGCCTGCAGGCGGGACAAAACAAAAATGCCCAGCAAGAGATTGGCGACAGTGAACAACAATACTACTAAAATCAGAATTTCTGCACTCATACGATTACTCTATCACACCCCTGTGACATCTGTCAGCATGCAAATCGGGTCCCTGGCTGCAAACGGATTGCAGCTACCGGATCAACCCCGCAGTTTCGCCACCCGGCCTCCCGGCCGTATTCGACTGACGCCACGGCACACTCAACGCGGCATTTTTGCCGCCGCCCAGGCAATGCCCAGCGCATTGATTTCAATATCCAGCTCCAACAGCCGGCGCTGGTCTGGGGTCAGCTGAATCTGACAGGCAGCCAGCTCCTTGTCAAACCACTCTCTCACACCGTCCGTGCAATACGCTGTTAACGGATCACCACTGTAGCCGCTGGCAGCCGCCCGGTGCAGCAGCGCTTCCATCGCATCCAGTCCGCGCAAGAGTTCGTCAGCCATGCCAGACAGGCCGCTCAGGGCGCCAAAGTGTGTCAAGCAGGCCTGCTCTGCTCCGCTGTCCAGTATCCGTCGAATGCTATGGCGGGCCTGCTCTGGATGAAACTGGGTCGGTGTCGTGGATGGAAACAGAAAGGGCCGCGCTCCGGTTTGCAGATCCGGATAGCAAATTCCAAAGGAATCACCGGTAAAGATTGCATTGGCTGTGCTGTCATGAATACAAAAATGATGATCCGCGTGACCGCGGGTATGCAGGAAGGTGAGCACGCCTTTACCCAGCGGCAGAGCAGCGCCATCGTCCATCGTCTGCACCCGCCGAGCGTCCACCGGCTCGATCTGACCGTACATTTTGTGAAAATTATCAACCCCATACACCTGCATGGCGCTTTCGACCAACCGCTGCGGGTCGATCACATGCCGGGCCGCTTTGGGATGCGCGATTACGGCTGCATTGGGACAATGTTCCAGCAAGGCTGCCGTACCGCCGGCATGGTCCAGGTGCACATGAGTGATAATGATATAGCGGACTTGCTCTGGATGATAACCATTCCGCCGCAAGGCATCCAGCAGCAGCGGCACGGCGCGTTGGGTATTGTTTTCCACAAATGCGCATTCGTCCGGAGCAGCCTTGATCAGATATGCACCGGCAATACGCGGCCCCAGATACTGGCAGTCGATCAATTCAATTCCGGGTCCCGGCTCGGTTAGCACACGCCAGCTTTGCAGATTCGCTTTCTACTGACAATGAGCTTTTCGGAACCGGCTGGTGGCCAGCATTGCTAATCAGCGAGTATTCATCTGCAAACACATTCAGAATCACTACTCGCAACACGAGTGCATCATGTGCGCGAGCAATAAGACCACCAGGTCCTGCTACAGGAGGCTTGATCCCCAGTGCAGTTAGCGTACCTTGGTGGACACCCGTCAAATTCGCTCCCTGGCGCTGCATCTGAAAGGCAATCGGGTAATTTTGGCCTTTTAAACGGATTGTCCCATCGACCACCAGGTGACCCGTTCCCAATCTGGCCAGAAAGTCCCCGGCAACTGCGGCCTGAAAAAACAGCTCAGCTCCCAGAATTTCCTGCACATGTCGATCACGTCTGGCATTCCCGCTCGTCAAGGCTGCCACCGGAATGCGGACCTGAATATGCTTTTGGGCCCCTTTCTCTGTCAGCTCTAGCCGCAATGCGCAATTTTTACCAGTTACACTGACTGTTTGCAGCAAAGCCACATCCTTCCGGACTTCATAGCTGGCGCAAGCGGTGTAGGCCTGCAGTTGTACCGGTGCCATTGCAAAATACACGATGCCGACGATGAGCAGGGCCAGAGTACTGGTCGTTCTGCGGCGCTCCAAAGCCAGGCGGCGTCCCAGGTTCGCGCCATAGATCAATAAACTGAAATTGAGCACCCCGGCAGCCAGTTCTATTGCCTGGATACTCCAAAATAGCGCTGCGAGTTGATCAGTTTCAGCCAGGTACCACAGCGTATAGGCCGAGGGCAGTAGAATTGTGGCCCCATTCAAAGCGATGATAGTCATGATCTGCTTTTTCTGGCGCAGCAATTCCGACTCTGCCTGACCGGCCAGCTGAAGGCCGCTCCGGCGCAAAAGGATCAATACGCTTACCAGCAACGGCACCAATGCGGCGATCATCCTTTTGGTCCACACCAGGAGCTTTGGCAGACCGCCAAAATCACCCACCAGGGTACTGATTTGAAAAAAAGCGATCAAACAAATGGCCCCGATCGCTAAAGCCTTGTGTCTCTGCACCACAGTCATATGAGCTGCCCCCTGGAATTGATTGTCCAAACAATCATTTTGTTGTCCACACAAGTATTTGAGCGAGGCATTTGTCAAGATTTTATTTGTGCAGACAATAAATATCCGTAAGGGAAATTGGCAGTATGTTTCGTCTGACAAATCAACTAGGCTTCAACATCAACCGGGTCGCCCTTCTCTTTCGTCGGGAATTAATCCGGGCTCTGAAAGAATACGACTTGAGTCCGGAACAATGGCAGGTATTGGCCAGCCTCTGGGACCGCCAGATATTGAGTCAAAAAGATGTCGCCCACATCACCTTGCAAGATGCGCCTTCCATCTCCCGGATGATCGCGCGCATGGAGCGCAACCGGTTTATCAATGTCCAGCCATCCAGCCAGGACAGGCGGCTCAAAATAATCAGCTTGAGCAGCAAGGGCGCCGCCTTGAAAAAAACACTGCCCGGCCTGCTAAAAGGGCATTTTGACTCGCTGCTTAAAGATTTTTCCAAACGAGAGCAACAACAATTGTTGTCTTTGC
>JAGRNA010000183.1 GCA_020441005.1 Leptospiraceae bacterium | reverse complement strand
GACTATTCTTGCCTCCGCCCAGGAACGCGGCGTTACCCCCTTGTCCGCCAAAGCCTCGGCGAAGGCAGGCAGTGCCACCTACGCCATTGCCATCGGCATCTCCGACTACCAGGACCCCGCCATCCCCGACCTTCGCTTCGCCGACCGCGACGCCGAAGCCTTCGCCAACTTCCTGCGTTCTCCCGCCGGTGGCGCGCTCGATAATGACCACCTGAAAATTCTGGTCAACGCACAGGCAACCGCCGGAAAAGTCGGCGCGGAACTCTACTGGTTGTTGGACGAAGTCAAGGAAGGCGATGAAGCCATCATCTATTTTTCCGGCCACGGCGACGTGGAGCGCAAAACCATCAGCCAGCCCGGCTACCTGCTTTGCTGGGATGCTCCCGCACAGGTGTACCTCGGCGGCGGCGCCCTGGCACTGCCGATGTTCCAGGACATCATTTCGACGCTTTCCACACAGAACAAAGCCAGAGTCATCGTCATCACCGACGCTTGCCGCTCCGGCAAGCTGGCCGGCAGCAAGGTAGGCGGAGCGCAGATCACCGGCGCCAATCTGGCCCAAAAAGTGGCCAACGAGATCAAGATACTCTCCTGCCAGCCCAACGAGTTCAGCATCGAAGGCGAGCAGTGGGGCGGCGGCCGCGGCGCCTTTAGTTACCACCTCATAGACGGCCTGTACGGTATGGCCGACGCTGACGCCAATGGCGCCATCAACCTGCTGGAGATCGGCCGCTATCTGGAAGACCATGTGAGTGCAGAAGTGGCCCCGCAAAAACAGCTGCCGATGACTGAGGGAAACCGGACGGAACAACTCACCGCAGTGGTACCGGAAATTCTGGCGCAAGTGCGCGCGGGAAAACTGGGCCAGCTACAACTGTTCAGCCCTACGGAATCCCGGGGTATCGAAGACGAGGTGTTAGTCGGCGTAGATACCAGCGTGCGCAAGATGTACCGCCTGTTCAAGCAAGCGCTGAAGGACAAGGTATTCCTGGAGCCAGAATCCGCATTCGCTGAAGCTTTGGCGGACAAGTGCGCCGATGCCTATTACCAACGCCTCATCCAGGAACCCAAACTGGCGCGCCTGCACAACACTATGACCCGCAACTACGCGGCCGCCCTGCAAGACGACGCCCAGCAGGTGCTGAATAAATGGATGAAAATGGACGTGGCCGAGCTGAGCCTTTCCAAAGTCCGGCAAGCCAGCAAATACCGGCGATACCCGCGATACCTGGAGCGCGCTGCCGAATTGCTTGGGCCGGAGCATTACATGTACGCCATCCTGCAAGCTCGCAAGTTGTATTTCGAGGGCTACCTGATGCACATTGACCACCTCTGGGCCGACCGGGAACTGGGCGAAAAAATACTGGCTAAATACCGGGAATCGCTGCATTGGCTGCCCGAGTCGCCCCAGGTGTACCTCTCCATGATGAATGTCCAGTTTCTGCAGCTGTCGAATCCGGATTCTGCAGAGTACTACGCCCATTTGGCAATGAAACTAGCACCCACCTGGATATTGCCCTATTCTAACATAGCGTTTCTTTATGCTCGCACCCGCGATCCGGCTCAGGTACAAAAAGGGCAGCACTTCCTGGAGCTGGCCGACCAAATCGATACCGCTGCAGCCCGGTCCAATCCGATTCACATGGCGAATTGGGCTTTTTTTTACCGGAATGCTAACCAGGGTGCCAAAGCAGAAGCGCAATTCAAAAAAATGCTCGAAGCGGACTCTGCTTCGATAACTGCTTTCAATGGATTGGGAGCAATATATACCAATAAAGGGCAATTAAAACAGGCGGAATTCTATTTTAAAAAAGCAATCGCGATTGATTCAACAAATTGGGCAGTGATCAATAACCTGGGATTAATTTACCTGCTTTCCAATCGTTTGTCGGAAGCAGAGCAACAATTTCAGAGGACAATTGAGCAGGATCCGGTCAATTTGGCTGCCTGGATAGGATTGGCAACTGTATATGCTGCGACCAATCGTTCTACGCAAGCAGACAGCTTATATCAAAAAATTATTGACACAGACCCAGATGAGTCGATGACTTACATAAACATCGGCTCTACGTACCTTAAAACAGGTCAATTTGAAAAAGCCCGGCGCGTATTTGAAATGGGCGCCAAAACAAACCCCGGCAATGCGTTATATAAATATATGTTAGGCTGGATTTACCTGAAATCCAGGCAATTGGATGAAGCGGCCCGGCAATTTGAAGCCATCATTGCCCTGGATTCCGCTTACATTGGTTCATTGATTGGGCATGGCCGGCTGGCACTACTTTACGCGAGACAAGGGTATGCTGAAAAAGCCTTAGAACAACTGGAACTGGCTGACCCATCTAATAATCAAGGCCTTTGGTTGATCGGAGCCGAAGTTTACGGTCGCTCTGGCCAACTGGACAAAGCGTTTGAATATCTGGAAAAGGCCTTCCAGACTGGATTCCGGTTTGACTTTAAAAATATGTATCTGGTCAATATCGAAGAAGACCTGGCTCCGCTAAAAGCCCAAACGGCCCGCTGGGATGCCTTGCTGAAAAAGTACTTCCCGGAGCAAGTCAAGGATTAGTTGCCCAACTGATAACAACTCCACAGTCTGAGCATCCATAGGTTAGCAGAACTATCGCTCCGGCGATGGGCTTTCGCGCAATTCAGCACAGGCCTGAATCAACCGGCTTCCCCTTAGAAGATGCCTGGGTTGATCTTTTGGAATTCGATATTGTGCATATTTGATCTGATTGAGGCATCAACACCGGAGTTTAGCAAGCGTAAACCGATCAAAAAGGCGCATAAACAAGCCGGAACGCTCAACCCAAACAGCCGCATCGTCCGGGCATATTTTTACTAACTTTGATCGCGCAAGTTTCCTCCCGTGTAAAAAATCAATTTAAGCATAAGCATCAAATCAAATGAGAAAACGGCTTCTCGCTGTGGCCTTTCTGGTGGCTTCCATTCATAGCCCCTTTGGCCTTACTGCCCAGGAACGCGGCGTTTCCCCCTTGTCCGCCGAAGCCTCGGCGAAGGCGGTCGGCACTACCTATGCCATTGTCATCGGCATCTCCGACTACCAGGATGACGCCATCCCCGATCTGAAATACGCCCACCGCGACGCGGAAGCCTTCGCCAACTTCCTGCGCTCACCCGCCGGCGGCGCGCTCGATAATGACCACCTGAAAGTTCTGATCAATGAGCAGGCTACTCAGGGCCAATTCGGCGCCGCCCTAGACTGGCTCTGGGAAGTGGCCGGTGAGCACGACCGGGCCATCATCTATTTTTCAGGCCATGGGGATGTGGAGCGAAAAAGCATCACCAACCCGGGATACCTGCTGTGCTGGGATGCACCCGCCAGGGTGTACATGTCGGGAGGAGCATTCGATGTGCGATCGCTGAA
>JAGRNA010000182.1 GCA_020441005.1 Leptospiraceae bacterium | reverse complement strand
GACCGAACCGGACAGCTTTGTAGACTAAGAGCTGCAGGAGCTTTTTGCGGATGAAACACAGGAAAAAACGCTTGTGTATACAAGCAGTGGCTATGAAATTCGTGTTGGCTGGTCGCCAAGCGCAGGAAGTTTGAATTCATCACGCAATGTGATGAATTCAAGCGGCACGGACGCCGCGGACAGGATTGGCCCGGCGACAGGAGGGCTGACGCATGAAGCAGCGGTTTACTGGAGTTCCGTCATCTGTTTGAGAACGGGGGACTGAGAATATACTTCCCCAAGTATATCATAACACAGGGGTGTGTCACTGATTCGCATTTTTCGAAAATTTTGAGCGGCCAAAAAAATCTTGACATATTGCCCGTCTTATGTTAAGTGGATCAAGTGCCCGACCAGGGCGGGCTGACGGGGCCTGCATTTTCACGCGGCTATTTGGAGCCCAGCCGCCTTACCTCCCGCCCTCGCACTCGGGGGTTCAGGTCTGGCCTGCAGCGAGGCGCCCTATCGATGGCGATTCGGCAAATAATCTGCGTAGTTTGTGAGCTTAACTTGGCAGGATCCAAAAGTTGTCCGCTACAAGCGCCGGGGTGGCCGCTCAGTTATTCACGCAGCAAAGAAAGCGTTACCTGCAATAAGGCCCGCGCCAGCGACCGACGTGTCTACGAGTGAGCACAAGCGAACGAGTAAGCCGGAGGGCGCGGTGCCGGCAATGGCCAGCGACTCATCCAGACTGGTTTTCCCCCCGGCCGGCAGGCGCCAAATGTAAAGGTCAATGCCTGCCAGCAGCCGATAGATTTTGTATGAACCGTTCACGTAGAGCCAGCATGGCCCAGGAAACCCTGCAAATTCTGGAGCAGGGCAGTTATCTCAATCCAGCCGGCAAAAGAGTTGTAATCAGCGCTGATTTGAACGCAGCGATCCAGCGAACCCGATTCTATAAAGAAGCTGACTGGGCGGATAGCTGGTCAGAGTCGGCCCGCAATCCTGGGACCGAGCAAAAAAATGCCGTTACTACAATTACGGTGCAAAACATGACTACCCTGGCCGCTGCCCGGGAGCTTTTGGAGCAATCGGACCAAGCGGTTTTGGGCTTGAACTTTGCTTCAGCCAAAAACCCGGGGGGCGGCTTTCTGGGCGGCAGTCAGGCGCAGGAAGAAAGCCTGGCCCGTTCCTCTGGTCTTTATGCCTGCTTGACTGCTGTGCCCGAGATGTATAGCATCGGGCGCAGTTGCGGGAGCTGTTTTTATACCCACAGCCTGGTTTATTCACCGGCTGTGCCGGTTTTTCGCAGCGACGACGGAACGCTCTTGAATGATTTTCATAATGTTTCATTTATAACTGCTGCGGCTGTCAATGCGGGTTGTGTGCAAAAACAAGAACCGCAAAATGCCGGACGGATTACAGAGGTGATGCGCGAGCGCAGCCGGCGGGTCCTGCAGCTGGCCGCGCAGCTTGGCTATCAGCGTCTGGTGCTGGGCGCCTGGGGCTGCGGTGTCTTTCAAAACGACCCGGCCACAATTGCGCAGCTGTTTGACGATCATTTGCAGGGTGCCTTTGCCGGCGTGTTCCAGCAGGTGCTCTTTGCCGTGTTGGACAAAAGCGATAACGGACCAATGATCAGCCCCTTCCGCCAGCGATTCGAGCGCTAATTTTTTTTGGGCGCCTGCCTTTCGGCATCGGGCTACTGCGGGTGGTTGCTGAGCTTGTCGAAGCACTGCGCTAGCGCTACGGTCTGCCTCCAGCAGACCAGGCCCTGCGCATCCCTGGCGCGGCGGTCATTTCCCAGGGCAGTGTAAATTCGCAAGTCAGGAATAGGCTGACCAATGGCAATCGGAATACCCCTGCCTGGGACGGATCTAGTCCCCCTTATGTGAGGGCGGGATGGACCCGGTGGCTGGGCTCCAAATAGCCACGTGAAGATGCGGGGCCCAGCAGTCGACCTTCGCCGGGCACATTGGCGCACTTATCATATGACGGTTATTATGTCAAGGATTTTTTAAACGGCCTGATTTTTCGAAAAATGCGAATTCTTGTCACACCCTGGTGGTATGATAAACTGGGGTACTATTGTATTTGACGGCTGGGCCTTCCGGATCCTCGTTGGTGCCGGCGTAGCAAGTGTCAGTTTCATTCTGTTGGCACATGTGGTCTTTCTTGTATAAGGCTGCCGTGGGTCTGGATGGAGCCTGGCGCGGCACTGAATCCGACCCGCGAGCCGGAGTAAATGTTTGCCAATTCAGCGTCCGATACTGTTGTACCGCTAGATGATTCGTTTTGGCACAGCTTTGCTTGGCACTGTCCTGCTGTTGGGCGCAGTATCTTGCGCTCCGTATACAGCGACAGAAAGCTTGCTGGGTTTATTGCTTGTAAATTCGGGCAGTCCACCAACCAGTACACCATCCGGCAGCGCAAACTGGTGGAATAGCGCCTGGCGCCTGCGTCGCTCCTTGCAGATCGATAATAGCAGTCATGGTGCTCTGGCTGATTTTCCAATTCTGGTGCAGCTAAATAATAGTCGGATTGATTATAGCCAGGCCGCGGCGGATGGCAGTGATCTTTGTTTTGTCAGTGCAACTGCAGCCGCGAATAGCGCGCCCCTGGCCCATGAAATTGAATCCTGGGACAACAGCGGCACATCGATTGTATGGCTAAAAGTGCCTTCCATCAACGCGAATTCAAATACAGAAGTTATTTATATGTACTATGGCGGTCCAGGATGCGCCACTACGGCCAGCGCCGTCTGGTCCAGCAGCTATCAGACGGTATGGCATCTAAATGGCAGCCTGCAAGATTCTACCGCGAACAGCAATCATCTAAGCAATAGCGGGGCCACTCCTGTTGGCGCCAAAATGGCCCAGGGGTACAGCTTCAACGGTTCCGGCAATCAGCTGGAAGATGCGGATGGCGAGTTGTACATCAACGGGCAGACAGCGTTGAGTTTCAGCGCCTGGATCAAGGCGGCAACCGTTGGTAGTGACAAGGGCATTTTTATCACCGACAGCCCTTCCGGTGCGGACGACCGGCATGGTCTGCGCTTTGATCAGTCCGGCGTCAGCGGCGGCTGCACCAATTATTTCAAGGCTGGTACTAACGTGAGCGGCAGTACAATGCAGCAGGAAAGCTCATCTAGCGTCCAGAGTACAGACTGGACACTGGTGCACCTGGTCTGGCAAAGCGGACAGTCTTTTCAGTTCTATCGCAATGGCGTGCTTGATACGCCCAGTTTTAATAGCGGTGCCCCGGCCGGTTCTCTGAGCAATGCCAGTACGGTCTTGATTGGCAAGGGCGCCAAGGATACCGGCGCCAATAGCTGGAATGGTCTGATAGACGAGGTCCGGATCTCGAATGCCGCCCAATCGGCTGACTGGATCAGCGCTCAATACGCATCCATGAGCGATAGCTATTTGCTTTACGGCAGCGTTGATCAAAACCGCTAGGAACAGATTGAAAAAGCGCATTTTTTGCGCCGGGCAACGGATCAACAATACTGCGACCCGGTTGCCGGAAGACTGGACAGCTGGCGTGACGTTGTGAGACTTCCCGTATGGCGACCCGCAACAAACTCTACATCGGCATTGACGTGGGCGCTGAACGCAAGGGTTACCACGCAGCGATACTGGATACACAGGGGAATATTATTCAAGATATTTTACATTTCCAGAACCCGGATCAACTGGCCGTGCAGGTGCAACGCATCGCCAAAATGCGGCAGGCCCGCATTGCCGTTGTGGCTATCGATGCTCCGCCCAAATCCTGGATCAACGCGCGGCAAACCAGGGCAGCCGAACAAGCGGTGCGCCGGGCCGGCTTTCGAGTGCAGTGGACGCCGCGTAATGCCGGGCAAAGCCCGCAGTGGATGCAGAATGGAGAGCGGCTTTGGGACGCCCTGCGCGCACAGCTGCCAGCTAGTACTCGTCTAATTGAGGGCTTTCCCACAGCAGCCTCGGAGGCATTGTATCACTCGGATATTCAGCTGCCGCTGCATATACTGGCAGGCAAGCAGCATCGCAAATACTACCCTGATTTGATCGATGCGGCCATTCTGGCCCAGCTGGCCCGCGACCATGATGCAAAGCACAGCGTCGCACTGGGACCGGATGATCCGCTGGGTCCCATTTATCTGCCAAAGCAGCAAACAAAAGTCTGCACCCTGGTGCTGGTCGAACGAGAGGTGGCCCCGGCTGGTGTACTCTCTGGCCGTCAAATTTTGCTCGGTCTCAAAAAGTGCGGCTTTGGGGCCGGTTTCTGGAACGGATTTGGCGGCAAACTGGAAGCCGGTGACAAGAGTCTGGCTGCCGGTGCGGCTCGTGAGCTATTGGAAGAATCCCACCTTGAAGCTCAGGAGCTGACCCCCCGCGGCCGATTGACATTTACTTTTGCGGGCAGCGATGAGCTATTGATCGGACATGTCTTTGGTTGTCGCCTGTTTCAGGGCAGCGCCCGCGAGAGCGATGAAATGCGGCCCCGCTGGTTTGCGATTGAAAAGATTCCCTATAACAAAATGTGGCCCGATGATATCTTCTGGCTGCCCTGGTTTCTGGACGGTTACAACTTCGAGGCTGCGTTTCACTTTGGTCCAAACGATCAGGTTTTGAGCCAGGCTGTGCAGATCTATTTGTAGAGCTGGTTTGGATTTCTGGCATAATAATAAAACCTACTGCATTCGGAACACCGGCATACCGCTTGTGACCGGACTACTGCTGGTGATGATCCGGCCGACGACCTTGGTATGATACACTTGCTGCACGGTCAGCTTGGCCAGCGGCCGGGCCGGGGTGCCGATCAACAATACCTGGCCGGGCCGAATCGTCCCTGGTCGTACAGTAATAATTTCAACATACTGATTAGCGCGCAGTGTATGCACCCGGCCCACGACAACACTGCGACGCACTGTGCGGCGGGCCAATTGCGTGTCCTCAATCTGCATTTCCACGCTCGCTGTGCGTTGATACACCGGCCAGTTGCCCATGGGATAGCGAAAGGGCACATCCAGGTACAAAAATTGAAAGCTGGGAATCCAGGTCTGTGCCTGGTCTTTTTCTTCGTCGTCGTTGAGCTTCAAGCGGATTGAGACCACCTGATTGGGTTTGACGTTCAATTTACGTTCAGCGGGCACGTTTGTGCAGTACGAATCATGACTGATTTGCAGCAAACCGTTGAAAGGCCGCTCAATACTGATACTCATCTGGTAGGAGACGGAAGGCAGTCCGGCCGGTATGGCCACTTTTAATACCTCGCCGGAATCAAAGGAACCCCAGAAGTGCTTTCGACCGTTGATCTGAATGTGCACCCAGACAGTAAAACCCGAATCGGTAATCTCTTTTAAATCTGCGGCACTCGGCAGCACAAAGGTCAGATAGCCTTGTTCGATGCGCTCTCTTTTTTCGCCGGCGATCGACTGGAGCGTAATTTCCGGTTGCAGGTGATCGGGCAAAGTGCATCCCGTAAAAACAGCCGCTAACAATAACACTGCAGCCAAAGCCGACCGTAAGGTGCATAAAGTAACGACGCAATAATATGTTTGTAGCCTGTTCATCAGCGCGAATTCTTTTGGGCATATTCCAGCAAAAATTGATGGGCCATATTTTTATAAATGTCCTCATCGGCATCCTGAACGCCGGGTAGAAACGTAATCAAAAGCAACGGCAGCCACATATAGGTATCCATTTCCTGTGTGTATGTATACTCTTGTAGCACGCCTTGGCCTGTCATTACCCGCACTCGCAGCTCATATTCATGGGAATACGTTAGCGGAAGGATTGTCAGCGTCAGCCCTCCCGGCCAAGTCAACCAACCGGAATCATCAGATGCATATTTAATGTACTCTACTTCCAGTCGCCTGGCGGTATGCACGCAACAGGGAATCAGATTCAGCATTTTGTTGTTATCCAGCGCCGAGTAGATCGTAAATTCGATCGGGTTAATTGGCTGTGTATTTACCTGAGTTATAGGCTGATCTTTCATATCCTTGTAGCGTACTCGTACATCCATCTGATGATCCAGGGCCGGCAAGGTCGCCGGGTCCATTGTAACAGTTGCGTCAGTAAAGGTAACGCATGCGCTAATCAGGGCGGCGCCGAGCAGTATTGTTATAAATTTTATACGCATCTTAAAATTCATTTTACTCAGCCTCCGGTTGAGGCCAGAAAGTTAACCAGTAATTGCTGCAGGGCCAGGAGATGTATTTTATCATAGCTACTATCTACATCAAAGCCGGGCGGAGCGACACCGTTGCGACCCACAAAAAGGAGCAAAATGTGGGCCCAGCTTTGCATTGTCAGCGATTGACGAAATTCCTGGACGACCCGTTTACGCTTGATAACCTTCACTGCCAGCGTGTACTCAGCAGTGGAATAAAATGGCCAGGCTATGCCGTAGCCGAACATGGTCATGATGCAAGCATCGCAGCCGTCGCGATAAAAAGTGACGACCAGATGGGTGGGTCGAATCTCGGCCGCGCTTTTGATCCGCTGCACCTGCCGGGCATAGCCAGAACCGACAAAGAGCAGCTTGATTTGCTCATCCATTGGAGAAACAGAGATGTATTGGCCGTCATGTGTCCAGGATCCGGCCGAGAAGCTTTCGCGCACCTGGTAGCTGACGATGCCATGATTACGAACCTGTAAATCCTTAAAAACGGCCATTTCGCCGCCGTCCGTGCGGATCGTATGGCAGGCACCCAGGCAGTACACGCAAAACAGAGCGGCCAATCGGACGCCTGTCGGCAGTATTGCTTTTTTAAATCTCAAACGTAACCTCGTTTTCATTTCTGATAAAAAACCAGTCGGGCGGGACTGTCTGTGTTTGTCATTTATCATTCGCCTCGCACATCACTCAGAGATCGGCATTTGGGGCCGGTGTTGCAAATTTGCTGATCAGTGTTCAGATATCGGCGCTGTTTGTCAAACTGCATACTTTTTGCCGGGAATTCTCAGCGTGATTGAGAATAAATCAGTACAATGTCTTTGCGTCTGACTGCCTGTATATTTTGTAGTCTGACCACCGCATTCGTATGCATGTTGGCAACAACATTGCCGCGGCTGATTTCGACGCCATTGCGGACTACAATCGCCAGGTTGCCGGGCCTGACGCTGCTGGCCAAATTGGGTCCGATTATGATAACCGAGCCATTCTTGACTTGATGAATCAGACCCTTGAATCGGGCCTGCGGCAGCGCCGATTTTTGCTCGCGGACTTTTGGCTCCTCGTCTTCGATGCGATATATGGGATTATTGCATAAATATACGTTACGACTTCGGCATGCATAGCCGCTTTCATTCTTGGCCAGATAAAACACACCCGCCTGGTTGTCTGAATTTTGTAAGGCCGAATTGGCCGCAATTTGCTTTGCATTCTGCAAGGCTTCCTCAAAGGATTTTCCCGTGCCGATAAAACCATTACTAAACAGGATTTCGGTGGATGAGGTTTGGGAATTTGTTAAGACAATCGCCTTGTGGATATGAAGCTGTCCAATGGGTGCCCCCACGGCCAAAGTCAGGGCAAACTCAGATAAATCATAATAAGCGCTTTCAAGCTCATAGCCAGCTGCAGTCTTTCGAATTTGTATCCAGCCGCCGTCTTTATCGTCTTTAGACTCGTAACTTATATAGACCCCGCTCAGGTCGTGAGCGGTCGGTCCGGGCGTTTGCTGCAGGGCAATACTGGATTGACAACCTTGCAAAGCGAGACAGCTCGCAACATAAGCCAAAACTAAAAAATATCTTGGTGAAATGTTCATACTATTGTTTCCATTGTTTGTTGATGGATGCTTATTGTGGTGTTTTTAAAATACCATCGTCATCCGTACAAACTCTCCTTATTTCTTCTGGTAATACAATCGCACGGTGTCGCCCTTTTGCACAATGTCGGCCTCGCCATTGATTTGGGCGCGCACATTGGTGTAATTGACGCTCGAGACCCGGGCGGTGGCGATTTGCCGGCCGCTGGTACCGCGTTCGACGATCAGATTGGCGCCCACCGGCACCATTGCCGACTTGGTGGGATGAAAGATGGTGATCGAGCTGCCGCTTTTGTTAAATACCCGCCCGGTAAAGAGCAGCACCTTTTGGGTCTTCTGCTGGCGTTGCGAGGGCGGCTGCCAGGGCTGGAGCAGGCCCTGCTTTTGCATATCGGCGATAATATGCTCCGCGACCCGGGTTTCAATGCGCTCGGTGACGTTCTGCTCCGAAAAATAAGGAATCAGTCCGCCGGGGATAAAAATAAGACCAACCCACATTGAGCGCTCGACATAGTAATCTTGTAGCGTGTGTTTTGCGCCGTTTTGAATCACTGTAACTCGATAAAAAAAGCCACTAGTACTCACATCCGGGATGATCCCGATAGTCATAAAAACTAGCGGTAGCCAGTGCGTAGTTGTACCCAGAGAACCGCTCTCTACTTTTATCTGGTTTGGATAGGACACTCCCGATGCGTCCACCAGATAAAAACGTCCCAGGTGAGCTAGCTCTTGTTTTAAGAATGCAGGTCCGTTGTAACTAATTGCTTCGGCCACAAAATCATGCTCTCCTGTAGTTACTTCCTGATCAAATATCCCGCCGCTGGTTGTGTAGCAGGCATTGGCAATAATGTTCAGACAGCATAGCAGCAAATTCAGGCGGCTTTTCTTAACTATTTTAAACAGGCTGTTGTATTGCGCGACAATCATTGCTTGTTAGCCCCCTGCCGATAATCGCTGATAAACTGGCGGATCATGTCCGTGCACATTTGATTCTGTATGCCGGTCTCATCGGTATTCAAAGGTTTGTAAGTAGGTACCGAATCCGTAAATGGGGCTGCAAATATACCCCACCACCAGGAGACCATATAGAAATAGCCCTGCTGGTAGGTGTAGGTGTCTTTGATTTCGCCATCCTGCAGTTCGGTAACATTGAGTTGCAATCGCGAGTTATCCCAGATTGGAAATGTGGTCAATGTCAAGCCGCTGAGAATCATGCCACCGATATTCGGACCTGGCGGCTCAAGCCAGTCGACATCCATCACCAGATAACGCCCTTGTTGACTTTTTTGATACGCCTTTTCCTGGGCCGCCGCCATCTGATTATCGCGTTTGGCTTGCGCTTCTTTGATGCGCTTCATGTAAATTTCATTCAGCTTAGCCGTATCCTGTCCATTGGCCTCCATATCTTTATGGAACTGCCAATAATCGGGATACTTGGCCAAATCCGCTGGAATCACCGGTAACCCCAACGCGTTTTTGAAATACTTTTGCATATGCTGGTTGATTACAGCCCGACAGCCGGTCGTTGGGTAAACAATGCGCTCGTTGGAAATCGGCACGTCGATGGTTGCCGGATAGGTCTCATGGTACCAGCCGCGGCAGGATCCAAACCCGGCCAGACTGGCGAGGCCTAATAGTGCTACCAGACTCTTGTATGCGTAAAACTGCATGTAAAATCTCCTGGCTGAAAACTGGTTTGTAATCATGCTTTGCTTCTCCCTGCCTGACGCGCGATTTTGTTTGCTATTAACGATTCCCCTTGCACAACACCCAAAATTCGGCTTTTGGGCTCGGTTTCACAAAATCAATGCCCGGTAGCATGATGATCACATTTTGGCCGGCTTGCATTTCGGCCGCCCAGACCGCGTTGCAGCCGGTATCCAGATAAGAGCACTTTTCCTGGCGCATCAAATGCGTCTGCGGTATCGAGTTGCCAAATAGTTCCGAGTTCATCAGCGCGTTCGCCTGTGAATTCATTCCCGGCAACTGCATATTGCGGGTTTTGCAGTATGATTGTGCTGCCGGGAAGCTCATTTTACCGGCTGCCAGATGCCAGCATTGATGGCCGAATTCCATATCACCCTGCGTGCAAGCTAGACCATCCGACTGACCGGCAGCTTGACAAGCGCCGCAAACAAGCATGGCAAGGCCTGTTAGCAATTTCATAATCTGAATTGAACCCGGAAGAAATCTTCCTCATTGAGCACACCGATAAAGAAATACTGTCCGGGTGGAAATTTATTTTTCATAGTATTTCCCTTGCATCCACACCAGCCGATTCGGATTTCGCCGCCGATCATATCATCGAAAACAACCTTCAGCACTTGACCATGAACGTCTACAACAGATACCTTTAAATGCCGTTCCGGGCCCGCAATATAAACCTGAACTGCAGGATAATTGGTATCACTGTCTGGAATCGGCCGATCAGCATCAAATACCATAAAGACCCCCTGGTTTTCAGAAGTATAGACATAGGTACCGGGAGTTTGTCCTGCAACCCGCCGGGGTCCGTTTGAGCAGTGTGCAGATAGCAGCATTAGTATTAGAATGACTATTGTTCCAAGCCTGTTAAAAAAAAGATTCAAATTCATGGTTCACTCCTGTTTCTTCTGGTAATACAATCGCTTGCTTTTCCCTTGTCTGGCACCACAAAAGTGCCGCCGCTGTTATTTGCCGAGCAGCACCACCGTGTCCGTGCGCTGGATCGCGGCGGCATTGCCGGAGACCACGGTCGCATTCGCAAAAGTGTAGCTGGTCAACGTGATTTTGGCCGTGTCGATATACTGGCTGGAATTGCCGCGCCTGATTTTCAAAATCTGCCCTGGTCGTAACAGGCGCCCGGCCGAGGGATGGAAAATCCTGATTTGTCTGGACGATGGCTTGATTTGCACAATGGCGCCGGTGAAAAGGATTCGCTCGCTTGCCTGGCTGCGCTGGACGGCATTGGGAATGATGTTGTCTTTTTGGAGGTCGGCCACAATGCGTTGGCCCAGATCGTCATAGACCTGGTTGACCACCTCTTCGGAATTCACATTCACAAGGGCGATTAACCCAAACGTCATTTCCAGGTTTTCTTTGTAGGTATAGGTCTTGAGCCGGGATTTGCGGTGATAAACGGTGACTTCAAATTCCTGTTCGCTTCCGCTTTGGAAGGGAATCAGATACAAGGTAAAAGCAGACAATAACATACCAGCCATGCTCAGATCAGTATTGGTATGAATGATTATATCGATGTGGTAGTCTTGCAAATTGCCCTGCTGGTCCACGGGAACTATGTACTGAAAGCCGCCGTAAACATTCAGGATACGCCGGATACGATACTCCATTGGATGCTTGTGCAGCTGGTCGTAGATCATTTCCTGGTATTGTCTGTGAAAATCATCGCCGGGCGCAGTGCCGTTGGCCGCATTCAGGGCTGGGTCCTGTGTGTCTGCTGGCGACTGTTGCTCGCGCCAGGTTTGCAAGTACTCCTCGCCATTGCGGGCCATGCGACCGGGGGCAATCCGCAGGCTGATGGCGGATTTGTTATGCTCAGTTGGTACTTGTAATTGCTCTGGCGGCTGCAGCAAATCTTCGCGGACAGTGCAGGAGTTCAGGGCCAATGAGGCACCTGCAACCAGGAGGAAATGCACAAAGGCCGGTGAGGCTTTCATTTGCTGACCTCGTCAATAAATTCATTTACCAAACCGAGCACGAGGGCATCTTCCACATCCGAGTCCATCATCGAATCCGTACCGGGCAAGAGAAAGCCGATATACTGCATCACCAGGTTCCAGACGGTATCAATGCTGTTCTGGTAGGTGTAGCTATTGACCTTTTTGCCGTTCTGAATTTCATCCACATTCAAGATCCAGGTTTGGGTAGTCCACATGGGGATTACTACCATAATATTGAGGATGGCCAGCGTGTTGACTGCCCCCTGGGCTCCCGCAAAGGCACTCGGCTCCGATTCCACTACCAGGATATAATAATGGGCGGGTTCTTTTATTTGCGTGCCGAGAGGTTCAAAACTATTTTGTCGCAAGCGTGCATGCAGAATCCGGGAAACCTGGGAAGACGTCTGTTGGCTCATGCCACCCAGCACGTTTGAGATGTAGAGCAAATAGAGCGCCTTTTTGGTGCGGGCTGGCGCAAACTCCTGGGTGTGATGGTCACGATCTACAAATTTGTAGGCGCAGGCCTGCGCTCCCATTGTGGCGAGCAGCAAGGTGATTAGCGCGACCATCGCCGGCGCTCTGGCGCAAGTCAGCCGCTGGCAAGAACGGGTAGCAGCAGTGTTCATTTGGCCTCCCGGGCGAGTTTTAGCACGCTGTTTCGACAAGTGAAAAATTACCGTGATAAGTCAATAAAAAAATACCAGACTATGAAGTACACATATAAGTGTAGTGCCAGAGCTGAAGGTCTGAAATTTTCTGAAAAGATTTGACACCAGCAAGGTTGCATTCATATTTTGTAGATCATGAAAAAACCTGGTTTTCTCCTGGGGATTCTCGCGCTGTGGCTGCTTTGGGCCTGTCAATCCGCGCAGCCCAAAAGCATTGACGACTTCATCGTTGTCAGTGCCGTGGGGGACACCCGGCAGGAGGCGGTCAATTCCGCCTACCGCAAGATTCTGGAGCAAGGGTTGGGGGTGCTGGTCAGCGGTAGCAGTCTCAGTGTGGACGCCGAAGCGCGTGATAATATGATCAGTACGGCCACGGAAGGCTTTGTGCACAGCTTTGAGGTGATTGAGGTCCAGGGTCAGCCACCGGCAGATGAGTACTGGGAAATTCTCGCGCGGGGCAAGGTGTCCGAAAAGGCCGTCCAGGATTCACTAGCGGAGTACTCCCGGCAGTTTCGGCCGCGCTTGATGGCTATTTTCAACGAGCAGATTGGCGGCCAGCAGAGCAAGGTAGGCAATACCTACGCAGAGTTAAAATTCATATCGATTTTTAAAGAATTCCCCTTTGTGGATCAGGAGCAATTCAAGCGGGTGATGGCGCGTGAGTCTGGTCAGGTTGTGAATGCCTATGGCAGCCCTAGCGCTTTGAATCGGGCCTTGCAGGTGGCGGCCGAGATGAATGCCGAGATACTGGTGATTGGCACGGTCGAGTCAAAGCAATCGCAAACCGGATTGCGAGGTTCCACCTTGAAGCCGGTCCATTCTACAGTGCGCCTGAAACTGATCAATGTGGGTACTGCTCAAATCTGGGCCGCTCGATCGGAAGAGGCCGCAATTCCCAGCTTGCAGATTGAGCAGGGCGCCGTGCAATCGATTGAAAAGGCGCTCAAAACCATGCAGCCTTATTTACTATCGCAAATTGAAACCCGGGTCCGGGCCGGCAACACAATTCGTGTAACCATCAATAACATCAGTTACGACGACTACACTGATCGCGATATTGTACGCATCCTGAGCCAGATTGCCGGCGTGAATACGGTGCGCGATCGGGGCAACGCTTCCGGCGGCAAGGGAGTGGTTCTGGAAGTCGAGGCGCGCATGACCGGGCCGGCCCTGTATAAACAGATGCGTTTGATTCGCGATCGCTTGCAGCTCGATTTTGAATCGCAGGCCGTACAGAGCAATAGTATTATTATAAGGGTCACAGGATTAAAGTAGGCGCTTTGCAACGCTGATGAATTATGCAAAGAAGGGGATGGGCGGCGAGTAGTGCCTGGAAGAGTTAAACAGTCTATAAGTAAAGCACCCCTTGGCAGTTGCCGGGCCGGGCCCGGGCTTGTCTGTGGCATGGTGCTTTGTGTCCTGTTGAACGGACCCGCAGTCCAGGCTGAAACGATCAAGCCGTACTCCCTCTATGCGCAACCGATCCTGTACAAGGGCCTGTCTTTCAAGCTTTTGACCGGCCGGCACTATGCCCTGTACTGCCGCTGTTCTCAAGACGAAGCCAGGACTCTGCTGCGACAGCTGGATGCTTTTTATGAGCGGGAGTACGCCCAATTTTTTGTCAATCCTGTGGCAGACAAGACGCGCATCGTTCTGTTTCAGGATGAATTGGAGTACCGACGCTCTGTAAATGCGCCGGATGGTCAATGGGCGCATTATGATCCCGCTTTGAAAATCAGTCTGAGTTATTATCAAAAAAATCCGGGCGCGCTCTTTCATGAATCCGTTCATCGCTGGCTGGATGCGAACTATCATAGCGGCGCGGCGCTCTGGTTTAACGAAGGCTTTGCCTCTTATTTTGAGAGCCCGATGCTGAAAGCAGATGGTAGTTGGCAGTATCAAAAAGTAAATTTTCGTATACAATCCCTGGCGCAGCAAGACTGGCGCCCCTTGACCGATTTAATGCGCCGCATTGATTTGCGCTATCCAACAGACAAAGCCCAGGCCCGGGCCCTGTTCGCCTACCTGGCGGACCGGGGTCTGCTTCGTGATTACGTGCGCCAGTATTTAGAAACCTGTTTTGGTGATCCCGATGGTATCGCAGCGCTAGAGTTGGTGTTGCACGCGCCGTTGGGCCAAATTGATCTGGATCTGCAAGAGTGGGTACACAAGCACGGGGCCCCCGCAACGGGGGAGACGAGCAAATCAATAGATCAGCGCGGATCAGTTGCCTTGCGGGAGTTGTTCCAATTTTGAAAATAACAGGCAAAGATGTGAGGAAAAGATGTCCCAGGAAAATAATAAACGAAATTGTGTCCGATCCGGCACGCTGATCGTCGCTGTGCTGATAGCGTCTTTAGCGTTTGCTTGCGATTTTTTTAGTGGGCGGGGCGATACCGGCAAAGCTGCGATTAACCAGGATATTGGCAGTTTGTTGCAGAAGGCCGCGGCGGCGACAGACGAAAATGAACAGGCTAAACTGTTCGGTCAGGCGTCGCTGTTGTTGTCCCAAAAAGGGGATTACAAGAGAGCGGTAGATGCTGCGCGCAAGGGCCGACGCGCCAATCCAATGGAAGTGCAATCTTTGGCGACAATCGGCGAGTACTATATTTCGCAGCGCAAGTTCGCCGAGGCGCAAACGGTGCTGGAAGAGGCTATATACGCCGACGGCAAATCTGCACGGGCTAATTACTTGTTGGGCAATGCCTTGTATGCCCAAAAACAAACCGGTCGGGCGCAAGACCAGTATGCAGCGGCCCTGGCCCTGGATCCGCAGTATACGGACGCTCTGTACAACCTGGCGGCCCTGCATGCCAGTCAAGGTCGTGCGAGTCAGGCGCTGGATTTATTGGAAAAGGCAATCGCGCTCAAGCCCGGCTTTGCCGAGCCGTATAAGAACGCGGGCATAGCGGCCGAGAAATCGGGCAATGCAAAAAAAGCTAAAGAGTATTATAGCAAATATATTGAATTGAACCCGGCGGGAGATGACGTGGAGGCGGTAGAGCAATGGATAGCAAAATTAAATTAAATTCTATAATCGGGTTTCTGATCTTTCTGGTCTCCTTTGGCTCCCTGCCGGCGGTAACAGTCGGTGTTGTGAAGGTCAAAACCAGGGGCGGAACGCCGGCTGCGGAAATTTTGACGAATTTTCTACAATCAGAAATCCAGAAAAACGGCTCTGTGACCGTGCGGGACTGGAAGGCAATTCCGGACCTGATCCAGCATCTGGAGCGTTGTCAATCCGGTCTCGTTAATTGTGATGTGAGCGGATTGAATCGCCAGGCCCTCGATATTATCGTCTTCGGGGAAGTGCAAAAAAAGGATGACCGGTTCCTCGTGAGCGTGCGCGCTGTCAGTGAGAAAAACTGGACAGTCATTTACTCCGGATCCGCACAGGACAGCAGTCATGAGGATGCCCTGGCTGATCTGGCCACCGAGATGAACGACTCCTTTAAAGCGGTTGTGTCCGGAGCGCGGAAACTCGACCAGGATGCGGACGCTTCGGGCAAGTATCGCATCGCTGTGCACAAGATTCGAACCGCCAACGAGGCCGCTCAGGGAGTGGATGTCAGCGGCGCTCTGGATTCGATTCTGATTTCCGCCTTTGGCAAGAACAAGCGTTTTGAAATAGTGGAGCGCTCCTACATCAATGATCTGATTCAGGAAAAAGAACTGGCCATGAGCGGGTTGGTGGAGACGGACAAGGCCGCTTTTGAGGCGCGCGGCATAACGCATTATTTAACCGGTTCGCTCAAGGTCTATGATGATGTGCGCGTCCTTTCGTATCAGATTATCAACAATAACACCGGTCTGCCAATTGTGACAGATATTGTCGAGTGGACAGATGCGGACGAACTGCAGGATGCCATGCAGGATTTGGCCGAGCAGGCCGAAACCCAGGTCTTTGATGTGAACGGCAAGCTGGTGATCAAGGGTTGTAATGCGCAAAACGCGCATGTGTTGTATGAAAACAAAGCCCAGAGCTCCTTCCCGGTAGAGATGGGCTTGTGCCCGCTCAAGGTCGAGGACATGCCGGCCGGGCAGTACAGCCTGATTTTTAAACATGAGGATTTTGATACGCTCACAATGCCCGTAGCAATTAAAAGCCAGGAAACGACTACCCTCGATTTTGTGAAGCTGCCGCCCATCAGCCTGGATGGTTTTTACGATGCGCAAAATAAGGAATATGCCGGTAATTACGACCAGGCCATCCAGGGCTACCAGGCGTTTTACAACCAATACCCGCGTCATCGCATGGCGGCCTATGCTATGTATCGCGAGGGTTTTATACTACAAATATACAGAAAGAAATATGCCGAAGGACACAAGCTGCTCGAGAGAGTCATTCAACAAAAGCCGGGCGCTGACATTCGCACCGAGGCCTATTACGGCATCGCGCTGGGCTACCGGGCCAGCGGCGACACAGCCAAAGGCAATCAGATCCTGAAAATGCTGATCAACGAGTATCCAGCCAGTACAGCGGCGGAAGCGGCGCGCGGCTGTCTCGATAGCGGTAACTGCGGCATCTAGGTGCGGATTCTGCGTGGTGAACGGGGCAATACGATGAATACCAGCCAGCGTAGCATTCACAGAGCCGTAGTATGCGGGTTGTTGCTGCTGCCCCTTGCCCTGTGGGCCGAGCCGCCGCATGGGATCGTGCGCGATTACAACCAGAGTAAAAAGGAGCTTTCGATCGTAATTCAACAGCCGGGCTTGTTTTTGCCCGGCCAAACCATCAGCATTTTCCGGGAACGCGCCGAACTGGGCCAGGTGCAAGTCACCCAGGTCTTTCATACCCGGGTAAAGGCTCGGGTCGTGCGCGGTGACAATTTTCAGCGCAAAGACCTGGCTTTAAAGAACAAATCTGACATCCATCAGCTGCGCAAGCCCGAGTTCAATGTGGTCTCTTTTCGCAGCATTGGCAATCCCGCGCATGTCTGGATTGCGCGGGTGAGTTTCCCCGGAGTTGATGCGGAGGTTCAAACCCGGCCGGTTACGATCAGCAATACGATCGGAGTGCGCCTGGCAGATCAAGACTACTATGTACCAATCGAAGCCGACGATATTCGGAGTTTGCAGTACGAGTGGCGGGACGGACGCATGCAGGGTCGCCAGGTAGTGCTCAAGAAGGGCCAGACGCACAATTGCAGCGAAATACTGACGCCGTACATCCTGCAACGAATCAAGCCGCCGGCTAACGCTCGCCAGGATGGACAACCGGTCGTCATTACCTTGCAAAAAAAGTCACGACCGGCCAGGATACGGCCGGACGGTCTGGCAGTGGCCATTACCATCGAGGATGCGCCGAATTTGTTTGCGCAATCTGCACTCTACCTGATCAAGGTGTACAGCTCAGGATTATTCATTAATGCATTTGCTCTCGAGAAAACACGAATCCAGGCAGAAATCCTCCAGCAGCGTTTTGAAATCCCCGGCATGGAGCTTTTTGCGGGTCAGAATACAATTGAATTCTATTTAGTCCCGGCTCGCAATCAAAATGGGGACTTGATCGAGTCCGGTGAAGGGAAGCTGATCGGCGCAAGGGAAATCAATTACAGCGAGCAGAACCATTCGCACCAATTCGTGATCGCTGGTGATGGCGATGATTGGGAACTGGAGTAAACTGGCGTTGCTGATGAGGCCCGATTTACGTCAGCCATGCCAACCTGGTCCAGGTCGCCATGCGGCCGTCATTTCAATGCCGTGGCCGGGGCGATGTAGTTGATTGTATATTTCGGGACGCGAGAGCCGGCCGGATCATTAAAGACAGGTAAAATGAAAATGCAAAATCTGAGTATGTTTATATGAATATGTTTAAAATAGAAAAAGTACCTGTGGTACTATCAATTCTGCTGCGACAATGTCGGTTACCAGTTTTCTTTATCGCTGCGCTACTCCTGGCACCCGGCTGCACTAGCCGCATGAGCCAGGAGCAGGTCAGCCGCATCACTAGTGCGGAACACGGCTTTCTAGTGTTCACCTTTCCAACCAAAGCAGAGATCGAAATTGGCGATATGTTTGGATTAAACGATCGCTGGGTTGTGCAAGTCAATGTAGACGGAGAAAAGTACTTTTATGACTTCTTTGATCCGGGCGAGAGCTACAAGGTGCCGGTGCCTACTGGCGCTCACACTGTTTCCTGGGTTTTTCAGGCCGTCGGGGCTGAGCCTTTCGTCGGCCAGACTTTCTATCTTTCCAACGACAGCATTTACGCCAATCAGGTCAAAAAATCCAGCATCAATGTTAAAAAAGATCAGGTATTTTCAGTAGCTCTTGAGACCCAGGGTGAATCCGTCACAAACTGGGGGCTCAGCATTGTAAATGGAGCGGCTTGTATCTATTGGCCCCTGGGAGCGTGGCCTTTCTATACGCAGCCAATGGCCATGGTCTTTGAAACCGATGAGCCGACCAGGGATGTCGAAACAAACCGCAAGCCTGTCCTGGTGCCGCGCATAATTGGCCAGGTTTTCCGAACTCTGCCGGGCAACAAGGCCGAGCTGACGGTCAGCGGTACTCGACTCCGGCCGGGCGCCATCGTCTGGGCTATGAGCGGCAGCCAGCGTTCGGCCAAACTGGTGATTTCGCAGGTTTTTCATACCAAAGCAATTGCCCGGGTTATCACCGGCCAGGTCAGCAAGGGGCAGTCGTACGCGATTCTGATTCAGCAGTAGGTCGGTCGCGGAACGATCGCAGGCAAATATAAAGAGAAAGCTCAGCAATGCCTTTTTTCGTTTTCTTTTTTTTGCAAACTCCGTAGCCTTGCCCAATGGTTTACCTGGATCTAAACCCGACCAACCTGGCGGCGGAACACATCTGCTGCGCCTTCTCGGACAAGAAATGTGCCGCCGGTTATGCTGCCAAAAAGCAGTGGCTGAGCACACAATTTAATCAGGGCTACGCCTTTCGGCGCCTGGATGAACGGGCCAAGGTCTTTATCGAATATGGACCGGCTGAAACGGCTTGGGTGCCATTGGAGGCACCGAACTATTTTATGCTGGGCTGCTTTTGGGTCTCCGGCAAATACAAAGGCCAGGGTCATGGCAAGGCCTTGCTGCAATCTGTTATCCAGGCTGCCAACGAGCAGGGCAAAACCGGTCTGGTGACGGTCGTGGGAACCAAAAAGCGGCATTTTATGAGCGATACCAAATGGCTGTTGCGTCAGGGCTTCGAGGTGACAGATGAGCTGGATTACGGCTTTCAGCTGATCGCACTTGATCTCAAGCAGCCGCAGTCACAGCCTGCTTTTCGGCCGTCTGTGCGCAGCGGACAATGCAAGTTTAAGAAGGGTATCGCGGTTTATTATACGAATCGTTGTCCTTTTAGCGAGTTTCATGTGCAGCAATCTCTGAGAGAAACGGCGGCCCGCCGCAAGCTCGCACTGCACCTGGTGCATCTAAACACGCTGAGCAAAGCACGCTCGGCGCCGACCCCGGCAACCATATTCAGTCTCTTTCTGGACGGGCAATTTATCACGACTGACTTGAGCGTCTGCCTGGATGCGCGTTTTGACCGGATTGTGGCAGCCAGTCAGTAGTGGGGCCAGGCAGAAGTCCCTCACGTATGGCGCTCGAATGCGATTAGCGTCCGTAAAATCTGGCAGTGAGGACATTGACGGTATCTGATATCCCGAGTGGGTCCGCCGCTCGCAGGCATCCCGGTCGGATTTAGCTACCCTTTGGAAACACAAGCGCTTCCAGAGCGCGATAGAACGATTTGAGCTCCTGCTCGCTGACGCTGACAACCATCCCCTGGCTGCCGATAAAAATAGCATAAATCATTTTGGCATGCAAGGCGGCCTGCTTTTTGGGGATCCGGGCCTCCTGCAGCAGGCGTTGAATGAAGGCCAGGCGCTGTTCATCGACGCGCTGGACAACCGCCGCCGCCCGGGGATTTTCAAGCGCCCAGGTGCGCATGGCGACCTCTGCTCCCCGCTCGATCCCGAGTGTTTGACGGCCCAGGGCCCGGATGCGTGATCGGGGGTCGCCGGCACTTTCACTCTGGCGAATGATGCGCAGGGTGCTTTCTTCTTCCCAGTATTCCAATAGAGCCCGGTTGAAATCCTGACGATTTTTAAAATGGTGATAAAAGCTGCCGGTAGTCAACTGCAGCCGGGCAGTCAGATTATGGATCCGTAGTGCGGCTGGTCCCTGTTGCTGTAGCAACTGCAGGCCTGCTTGCAGCCACTGCGAACGGGCTGCGTTTTTCTCAGCTGCCATATGACCAGTGTGTTCAGAAGCTTTACTTATACAATCAAAGCAAATTCTCTGGCCCAAAAAGGTAGCATAACTTATGTTATGTTTCAGCCTTGACAAGCAACCGGCCGGGTATGGGATTGCCATTATTGCAAAATCGGGAGCAGTAGTATGATAGCGAATTATTTGGCAGTCAGCGGCGGGATTTTCAGTATTGGTCTGGCGCTGTTTCACATCGGGTTTTGGCGGATTTTCAACTGGGGCAAGACCCTGCCGCGCATGAACAAGATGGACCGGGCTGTGATGCAGGTGATGAACCTGTGCCTGATTGTTCTGTTTAGTAGCATGGCTGGCCTGTATTTTTATTTTGGCGGATCCTTGTCAGACAATGCTGCCGGACGGGCGATCCTGATTTTGTTTGCGATTTTCTGGGGCTTTCGGGCCTTGATTCAAATCCCCTACTTTGGTGGCAGCGCTCTTTCCTGGGCCTTTGTCGGGATTTTTACCATCGGCTTTGTGATTCCAGCAGCAATGCTTTATTTAGCCTGAATCCGTTTTGGGACGATTTCTCAATAGTATCGCTCTGCAGTCGTATAGCGGCCGGGCTCCGACCAGCGTCTGGACCAAAAGCGGCTTTTTGGTGCAAGGCTATTGAAAACGGTCTTTTGGATCAAAGCGCGCCGGGTCCGGGGCGAATTTATCGTTCGGTGCTTCGGCCTGCGTTTCCGAGGACAGCCCGGATGGAGTCTCTGAGCTCGAAGATGTGGACTGAGCTTGATGCGTTTCTAATCGGGTTGCAAGAATTGGCTGGTCGGTATAGTCCCCTGGCAGATTGGACTGTTGGCCGACCGCCTTGCGAGTAATCACTCGGGTCCGGGAAAAGTCATCATGCCACATTACGTTCAGAGCGGCATTTTTGCTCATAAAAATCGAAAAGGCTTCAAAGGGAATCAAGCGGCTGAGAGTCCGGATTACCGCCTGCTTGAAGTTGATGTTTTCGCCGTTCAGATTAACAATCCGGGTGCCGGTAATCAGCTTGCCCGGCGTTGTTTTGAAGATCCCTTCACAGAGCAGGTAGTAGCTGATCGAGGAGCCGTAGGCCAGCGCATAACTGAGGCCGTCCAGGTAGCGCTCCATGGTATGTAACATCGCATTGCCTTCCGGTAGCAGCACGCTAACGATCCCAAAGAGCACAAACAGAGCGAACATGGATCCATAGATCAGAGCATAGTCTATCAGGTAGGTGAAGAAACGCTGTGAGCGCGTCGCAGCGAGCACAGGTGTGAATACGAAACTGCCGGCTGGAACAGCGGCGGCTGGTTGGATACCGGGTTGGCTGACGCTATAGGGATTGCGGATCTCTTCTGTCATGAGTCAATGGTCGCCTCCCAGGCGTGCAGGGCCATCACTTTAGCGCAACTGCGGTCACTCTAACAGTACATAGCGATCCCGCCAGCGCACCCGGCCATCCCCTTTCACCAAAGCCCGGTAGATTTTCAATACGGTCGCGGTGTAATACTCGGTTTGCTTGTTGACTGGAATGCGGTCATGGCGGCGGTTTTTTTTATCTACAACGACAGCGCCCGGGCCGGCGTTGTAGGCTGCGGCAGCATAGATCATGGCGCTGTACGCGCTGTGACGCCGATCACGAAAGCGATGGTACTCGCGGGCCAGTTGAGCGACACCGCTCTGAATGTTCCAAAGCGGATCAAAGCGACTGTCCTGCTTGTACAACTCTGCCGGAGTTTTTCGATACTTTTGCAACAGGTCCCATAAGTCTGCCTGGTAGGCCCGTGACCACTGCCGGGCTGTCCGCCCTTTGTACCAGCGCAGGCCATCGGCGTCGCGATTTTGCCTGCGGGCGGCCATCATATTATTGTAGTTGCCGGTTGTGTATGATCCCTGGCGCGGCATGAGCTGCATCAGTCCCACGGCTCCCGAACCCGATACGGCGTAGGCAACGTAGTGCGATTCCTTGATCAAGACGGCTTTGGCAAAGCGCCAGTCCAGGTTCCTGGTTGCTGCTTCTCTTTGCAGCCAGGTGTCGATCTGCGGTTGGTTGACAAAACAATCCGCCCAGCGCGCTTCGATCAGGTCCCGGCAAAAAAAATCCGGTTGGACAAGGATGGCGATGTAGCGGTTGGTGATCCACCCGCCGGCGAAGCAGATGGCTGCCAGGCTAATTAATAGAAGGAATTTGCGCAAATTAGCCCTCGTGTGTAGTTGAAATCGGCAGTTGCAGCCGGATCATCCAATTTTTTGACTCTGGTCATACCGTATCAAACTGAAGCAGTCTGATACCCTGTCCTGATTAGTCAGTTATTTTTCTACAGTTCATTCGATGGATTCTTTGTCCCCGAATATTTCTGCTGCGATCTGCGCAAACCCCTGCAATTGCGGCCGGGAAAAATAAAAACCCTGCATTTACAGGTATTGATATTCTGCCCGCTTTTCAATTCCCTCGGCAACGATATCGACATCCAAATCGGCACAGATTTTTTAAATACCATGCAAGATTACCTGTCGGCTCTTATGTATGTGAATGTCTCTAATGAAAGCAATGTCGATCTTGATATAGTCCGGTTGGAAGTCTGCCAGCAGATTTAATCCCGAATGACCCGACCTAAAATCATCAATAGCAGTCCTGAATCCCAGCCGCTTCTATGTTTCAAATATTCGACGGATATGCAGAACATTGTCGACTTTTTCCGTTTCCGAGACCTCAAATACCAGCCGCCGCGAATCAAAACCGTAGGCAATGGCGGCTCGGATCGGTGCCTGGATACAGGCCTCAGGTTCATAGACAGCGCGGGGCAAAAAGTTAATACGAATCAGCTCATCCACTGCCGCTCTGGCGGCCAGTTCCACAGCTTTTATCCGGCATGCCTGGTCAAAACTGTAGCGGTTATCATCGTTCACCTGATCCAGGATCGTTCCGGCAGAAGCCCCGTCGAGCCCGCGCACCAGGGCATCATCAGCATGGATCCTGTATTCCTGGACATCCACGATTGGTTGCAAAACCATCGTGCAATCAAAGTCGAGGCCGGCATCATTGCGTCATTGCCCGCAGGATTTTTGGGGATCGGACTCATTGGCTGCTGTAGACATACTATCAATTAAATAGCACATGGAGAGCTGTAAAGCACTCAGCATCGACCCGGATTCTAATCGATTTGCCGAGGCGCCTGCGTTTGGCCTTGCTCCATCAAGCTCTCAATTGCAGCGCAGTTCAAGCCTGCTGAAGCTCCGCGATTGCTGATGAAGCTGCACACCAGAGAGCTGGCCATTGGCAGCTCAATGCAATATATATTCATGAAAAAACAATATAAAATAACGCAACTATGACATGCAGCGTCTTTTTTTTGGCACGTACAAAACCGGCCCCGTAATCGATGGCCGCATGCGGATTATGTCGCATTAGACAGTGCTCGGCGCGGATTGCGGACAATTTTTTTTTTCAGAAAACCGAAAAAAAGCGACCCTGAAACTTGATTGTGCTTGACCGCGAAGGTTTCAGCGCAATACTGGCTATTCCGTCAGCAACACTGACGGCCTGCATTAAAGCTCTCGCGAGCGGCAGGATTTGGTCTTTCAAAGCTGAACAGATGTGATACATGCAATCGACCTTGAAGATTGTATGAGTTTTACTTGAGCAATAGCTTATAAAGTTGTGCGTTTCAGGCAGTAGACTTTTGTCTGCGGGTCTGAATGGCCAGGCAAGTCCTGGCCGCCAATCCAGATACTAGTATCCGGGTTGGGAAAAAACAGTGAGCAATCGGGCTTCGGCCCGATCTAATCACGGAGAGTTTGATCCTGGCTCAGAACTAACGCTGGCGGCGCGTCTTAAACATGCAAGTCGAACGGCAGCAGGAGGTGCTTGCACCTTGCTGGCGAGTGGCAAACGGGTGAGTAACACGTAGGTAATTTACCTTTTGGTGGGGGACAACCTCGGGAAATCGGGGCTAATACCGCATATGTTGCATTGTCTGCGGGCAGTGCTATAAAAGCCTTCGGGCGCCATTAGATGAGCCTGCGGCCTATTAAATGGTTAGTTGGTAAGGTAATGGCTTACCAAGACCGCGATGGGTAGCCGGCCTGAGAGGGTGATCGG
>JAGRNA010000022.1 GCA_020441005.1 Leptospiraceae bacterium | reverse complement strand
CTCGCCGATCCGGCGCTATCCCGATTTGGTCGTGCACCGGGTGCTGTCCAGTCTGGTATACCGAAACAAACTGCCTTATGACGATGCGACTGTCCAGGACCTGGGTCATCATTGCAGTGAGAAGGAGCGGCTGGCCATGGATGCAGAGCGTGAAATCCATAAGCTGAAACTGATTCGCTATCTGGAACAAAGCGGGCAAAGTCATTTCAAGGCGACAGTCAGCCACTTCAAACCGGACCGGGTGTTTCTGGAACTAAACGAATTCCCGGGTGAAGCGGTTGTGCTGGCGCAGCATCTCACCAAAGAGGCAACACTGCCCACCGGGGATCCCTTTTCGGTCTTTATCCGCCGACTGGGGCAGCCGGCCCGCATCGGTGATGTCTGGCAGCTGGAGCTGGATCGTCTGGATGCAGAAGATATGGTAATTTATTGCCGACCGGTATTCGAGTAAGCAGTCGGGGTCTCAAATTGGGCCCCGGATCAGTATCTCCAGCCGGGATTTGCCAGTGTCAGTCCGGTTCACCAGCATGGCAGCCATTTGGTCCTGGATGTGAACAGGCACCATGCGAGCTGTTGCGGTTTTCATTACGATTTGTAATATACTGTTCCGACAAGGCGGACGGACCGCTGCAAAAGCAGTAGTCACCTTCGCTTCTTAGTGGAAAGGTGGCTCATGGCAGCAGCTGATTTAGAGGGCAAAAACATCCTGATTACAGGCGCGAACGGCGGCATCGGTCTGGAAACAGCCCGAGCCTTGCTGGCGTCCGGCGCCCGGGTCATCATCACCGGGCGGGATGCTTCGAAAACGACGTCTGCAGTCCAGGGGCTACAGGAAGCCGGTTTGTCAGCCATCCATTCTTTTGGGCTTGATTTGGCTGAGCCCGCCGAGATTCAGAAGCTCTCGACGGAGCTCCATCAGCAGATACAAAGACTGGATATAATCATTCACAACGCGGGTGCATTCAATATGAAGCGCAAAACAAACAGCACCGGTCAGGAGTTGACTCTGGCAGTGAATTATCTGGCACCGGTTTTGTTAACTCATCTGCTGCAAGATTTGCTGCCGTCTGATGCCGGCCGGGTACTAATGGTCTCATCCATGCTGCACCGCAAAGGCAAGGCTGAATTCAGTGATATGAATGCGAAACAGTACTACAGCGGCCAGCAGGCCTACAATAATACAAAACTGTGGCTGACGATGTACACGAACTGGCTGGCGCGTCAGTGGCGTAACCGCGGTGTCGTTGTCAATAGCCTCCATCCCGGTGTGATCGCAACCGACATTGCCCGCGATCTGCCGGCTGTGATTCGCTGGCCGATCAATCTGTTTCTCAAGACTCCCCGCCAGGGGGCCCGGACCAGCATCTGGGCGGCCAGTTCTGCCGAGGCGGGCACGCTTGGCGGCCAATATTTCAATGAATGCAAAGCGGAGCAGTGCGCACCGAGTGCCAATGATGAGCGCTTGCAGCAAGAGCTGGTAACGAAAACCGCCGAATTACTGGGAATCACGCTGCCGTAATCCGGCCCGTATTTGATCAGGTCGCAATCCTGCACTGGTCAGGCTCCGGCTGCTGCACCCGGCAAAAATGCGCTTGTGAGAATCAGGACCTGCTGTAGATGATAGGTTGAATGCACAAAATTGACAGCATACTACGGGCGCGGGAGCGGGCCGGACTTTTGACCAGCTACGGGGCCCGGCTGTTTCTGGCTTTATTTATTATGGCGGGGCATGTGATGACCCACCATTCTGATTGGGAAGTTTTCATCGTTCTGGGGACAGGATCCATTTTGGTAATCATTACTCTGGTTCTTGCCGGTCTTGTGTATCTGGACCGGGCGTTGCGGTTGGCAGGTTATGTCGGAATTTTGCTGGATGCATTAATCATGACCGCCCTGCCATATATCTGGTATTCCTCGGTCGGCGGCTACGAAAAGGTGCCACCCGCTTACTTGTTGAAGACATCGCTGGCCTTGTGGGCCTATTGCTTCATCGCGATTTCAGCTTTGGCCCTTCGCCCGGCATATCCGCTACTTTTGACAATTTATTTCACGTTGCTTTGGGATGTCATACTGTTGATTGTATTCAATGACCCTCGGACCGTAATTACCGCTGATTTTGTAAAAAACAATTTCTCGGAGGCCATTATCCCGGCCTTTCACCGCTTTCCGCAGATTGCCGCCTGGGTGCTGGGCGGAATTCTGGTTTATATAACCCGTTCCTACCGTCGCAATCTGCACAAGGCTGTGGCACTCGAACTCAGCAAGAATCAGCTGGCGCGCTACTTCTCACCCAATATCGTAGATACGCTGGGAGACGCCGAAGCAAACCCTTTGCGGCCCGGTGGCCAGCGTCAGGATGTGGTCGTGCTGTTTGCCGACATCCGCGGCTTCACAGAGCTGAGCGAAGCGAGCCCCCCGGAAGAGGTTGTCGAGATGCTGTCCGATTTTCATCAGCGGATGGTACAGGCTGTATTTAAAAATGGCGGCACACTGGATAAATTTATTGGCGATGCAATAATGGTCACATTTGGCACACCCCGGATCCAGGGCGGTGAAGCGGATCAAGCGCTGGCCGCCGCGCTTGAAATGCTGGTAGAGCTGGCCAATCTGAACCAGGAGCGAGCCAGTCGCGGACTAGCTGGAATTCACATGGGCATCGGAATGCACTATGGCCCGGCCATTGTGGGCAATATTGGCACTCCCGAACGGCTGGAATTTACCGTGATCGGCGACACTGTCAACGTTGCCGCGCGCCTTGAGTCGGCATCCAAAACTCTGCAGACGGCTTTGGTCGTTTCGGACGACTTGATTCAGCAGTGCCGCTATCGTGAGCATGGACTGCGACCGGGTCCGGCCATCGCGCTGAAGGGCCGCAGCGCTCCCATCAGGATCTGGTTGCTAAATTCCGGACAGACCGAGCCTTAAGCTTTTCGCTCGTGGTTTTCACAAACAAATGATTTCTGCTTGTCGTCTATTAAATGGAAATAGAATTCAATTATTTAACCCTGAGGATTTGAAAATGAAACGAATGATGCTATTCACGACAGCGGCCGCTATCATTGCCGTTGGCTGCTTTACCGCCGGCTTGACTGCCGAGTCAAAACTGCCCGCAGCAGAGGTGCGGGACCGCATCTTTAAATGCACCATCGCTTCGAAACCCTATGAATATATGTTTCTGAACGAATACGACGTCGAAGCTGAAACGGTCTCGCTCTACGGCATCCAGTTTGGTATGTACACCGGCGGTACACGGGGCGCCCTGTTTTATTCCGGCTTTATGCCTTGTGTGCAGGAAGTGCTGGGCGGCAGCGCTGCTGCCTGGTCCTGGGGAGATTTCAGTCCATTGCAACGCTTGTCGGGCCTGGAGCCGCTGCTGCATAAAAATATTTTTGCCAGTGTGAACCCCCGTATTCTCTCCTGGGGCAGCGATTTCTTTTTACCGCAGCCCGCCGAAACAATCGACGGGGTGAGCTTTCAAAAGATCTACGATGTTGTGCTGGCCCGTTCGGCGCGACTGATGACCGAAAGCTATCTTTATGTGCGCTATCAGAAGAGCTTTGACCAGGAGCAATTGGCCTATGCGCGGGCCTTGCTGCAAGGCGACCGGGCAGATATGATGACCTGGCTGGATCAGCGCTATGCGGGTGTGCTATCTGATTATATGCTCCATCATGAGCGTTACGGACTTTTGCAACCTTCGTATGCGATTGGTTTTTGGCTGCGACGCGGACTGGATCAGAGCGCTGAACCGCTGTGGCAGCTGCACTTGAAGGCCATGCGATTGTATGACAATGCCTGGCTGCAAAAGACGCTCAAGCAGTACCCGCTGACAATCGATTAATCCCGCAGGGAGTCAGTTTTGATACCTGACAAGCGCTATCCGGATCCGGGCCAGATGAGACGGCAGAAAAGCAGATGCAACTAGGCAAAGACCTGCAGCTGCGGGATGTGTATTCACCCAGGACGGTCAAAAAGCTGGCTCTGGCAATTGCAGCGGTCAGGCCCGAATTTCCGGCGGCAGAATTGCAAAAGCGATTCCGCCGCTCCTGGCAGCCGTTGGGTTTCGCTGAACGATCTCGCCTGATTGTAGATCTACTAACCGATCTGCTCCCCATGGACTTTCCGGCGGCCTGTGATACGATTCTTGCCAGCCTCGGTCCGGCTTTGCAGTTGGAACCCGGGAAAACTGATTGGGATGCCTTTATCCATGTGCCCCTGACAGAATACATTGCCCGGCACGGCTGCAGCGCACGGCATTTCAAGCGTTCCATGCAGGCCCTGGCTGAGCTGACCAAACGTTTTTCAAGCGAAGGGGCCGTGCGCCCTTTTATCGAAAACTTCCCGGCCAAAAGCCTTGTAATCCTGGAGCAGTGGACTCGATCCCCGGATGTGCATGTGCGTCGTTTGGCCAGTGAGGGCAGTCGGCCCCGGCTGCCGTTGGCCAAACCATTGCATCAATTCAAGACCGATCCAGCGCCCGTTTTGAAGCTCCTGGAAAAGCTCAAGGACGATCCCGAGCTGTATGTGCGCCGCTCGGTGGCCAATAACCTGGGCGATATCAGCAAGGATCACCCGGACATGGTGACAAACCTGGCAGAGTGCTGGTTAAGCGAGGCAAAGCTTCTGCCACCGGCCCAAAAGAAGCAGCGCGAATGGCTGGTCCGGCATGCTCTACGGTATCTTTTAAAACACGGCAGCCGAGAGGCTTTGCGGGTTTCCGGATACTCTGCACCAGAGCTCGACCGCTATACATTGCAGCTAGCGAGCGATTCGATTGCAGCGAGCGCCGATTTACACTGGACCTTTGAGTTCGAATCCACGCGGGAGCAGCCCCTGGTAATTTACTACGCGCTACGCTATTGTAATGCGGCCGGCAAGCAGCGGGCGGCCAGGCAGTTTTATTTGAGTGAGAGGCGGGCCGCCGCGGGTGAGCAGCTACGCTATACCAAAAAGCTGTCTTTTAAGGATTTGAGTACCCGCAAGCATTATCCCGGTTTGCATACCCTGGCTTTAATTGTCAACGGCCAGCAGATCATTAGCGCTGATTTTATGCTGGCAGCTGAGTGAGGCAATCCTGGCGGACCCCATACGGTGTACTGTCAATGGCGGATTTGGCTGGTTGGTGTTGCCAGCCCCGCTCTAGAGTTTGACCCTGCCTTTCATCACCGACAACTGTTGCGAGACGAGAGGCCAGATTCGGGCAAGAATCAGGATGCCAATATAAACCGCCAGACTGCTGAAAAATAGCAGCAGGGCTACCAGAAATCCGTATTGGACAGTCCAAAGCAGGCTTTGCAGAGCGATTCCAAAGAAACCGGGTCCAGCGAGCACGCTGCCTTCAGCCAGGGTGAAGCGCACCGTACAGAACTCGTTTTCTGCATCATACTCTCCCAGGCTGATCCCCAGGCTCTGGATTTCGCGTTCGACCTCCAGGATACGGTTTTCCAGCTTGATGTATTCTTCAATTTTGCCGGGTCTGTTTTTCAGATTCAGCAGAGCGGTCCGCATTTCAAACAAGCTGGCTTTTTTGGCCTTCATTTCCTTGAATTCATTGGTTTTATCGGTTTTGTTAATCTGCAGTTTTTGCAGATGGCCGATGGTCTGTAAAGCCGCGATAAAGGAATCGAATTTCTCGGGCTGCACGCCAATCGCCATATACAAACAACGCTGCGAGGCCAAACCGCTGCGCCGCTCATATTGGATCAGGGCTGCATCAGCCTGGATTTGATCGCGCAGTTTTTTTTCATCAGCAGCGAAGTCGCCTGAACCGGCAGCCAGGGTGCCTACTTTTTCATATTTTTGATCAACGACAACCGGCAGTTGGTTATAGCTGCGCTGGATTTTTTTGCTGGCATAGTTACGGATGCTTTGACTTTCTTCTGTACCACCGCATTGCGCAATCCGGGCAAAGCGGACCGCTGCAGATGGCTGTACTAACAAGCCATATCCGAGCCGCAGCATAAAAATCAGCAGGATAAAGGCAACACTGCCGGCGAAGGTCCACAGGAAACGGCGATTCATGCCGCGAATCCTCCATGCAGGCGACTATTTTGTCAAGCCGGCTTTGAAACCTGAACCGGTCCAGGTCGATACTCAGTATAGTCCCTATGAGCCAAAACGCCAAACAAACTGCTGCTGATCGTCAAAACAGAGCTCCCCTGGCAGAGGCCCTTTTGCAGCATATTAGAGAAGATGTCACCCCCTTTCATGTGCCGGCGCACAAGCATGGCAAGGGAACCGATGAGCTGACTCGCTACTTCGGGCAACAGGTGATGTCGATGGATATCAATTCCATGAGCGATGTGGATGATTTGGCCAATCCCAACGCCGTAATTGATGAGGCCCAGCGGTTGACCGCAGAGTTATTTGGCGCCCAGTATGCCCATTTTCTGATCAACGGTACAACCTCCGGAATTCATGCCATGATGATCAGTCGCCTGCGGCCCGGAGACCGGATCATATTACCGCGCAACGCTCATAAGTCAGCCTTTTCTGGCCTCGTGGCGTCCGGGGCTGTGCCTGTTTACGCGCGGGTGGAGGATAATACCGACTTTGGAATCGCCACTACTGTCAGCGTGGATTCCATCAGCAGTTGCTTCGAGCGCGCGCCCCAAACCGCGGCCCTGTTCATCATCAATCCCACTTACTATGGATTTGCCAGCGATTTACAGCGTCTGATTGCCCTGGCCCGGGAATGGGATGCGTCCGTGCTGGTCGACGAGGCCCATGGCGGTCATATGTACTTCCATGATGAGCTGCCAGTCACAGCGATGCAATCCGGTGCCGACATGAGCGCGGTCAGCATGCACAAAACCTGCGGATCGTTGACCCAAAGCTCGCTATTGTTATTAAACAGCAAGGCGATTTCCAATGAAAAGGTTATCAATACCCTGAATATGTTCCGCTCTACCAGCGCTTCGTATTTACTGATGGCTTCCCTGGATCTGGCCCGCAAACAGCTGGCCATGGAGGGCAGGGAACGAATCAAGGCGGTCGTGGAACTGGCGCGCTACGCCAGGGAAAAAATCAATCAAATCGAGGGTCTGCATGCTTTCGGTCAGGAATTGACCAGTAATTCCGCTATTCACAGCTTTGATGAAACCAAATTGAGCATCTTTGTGCGCAAGCTTGGCGCGACCGGGTTTGAGATTGAAAGGCGCTTGCGCCAGGAATACAATATCCAGGTGGAATTGGCCGACCTGAATGTGATCATGGCCATGATTACAATCGGTGATACCCAGGCTGATGTGGACCGCTTGATTGCCGCCCTGGAAAAGATCGCCTCGCGTAGTCGTAAACAGAATTTCACACGGGTCTCGCAAATGCCGGATATGCCGGATTTGATTGTCATCCCCAGGGACGCCTTTTATTCGCACCAGAAAAGCGTGGCGCTGGAAGACTCGGTCAATGAAATCTCCGGCGAAATGGTGATGTCCTATCCGCCGGGCATCCCGGTCATCTGTCCCGGCGAACGCATCACCAGAGATATTATTGATTATATTAATATCTTGAAAGAACATAACTGCCATTTACAGGGGACCGCCGATCCCTTTGTAAACAATATCCGCGTGTTAGGTTTCTAAATGGTCCAGCGGCTGTATAGTCTGCTGGGTGTCACCCATAGGGATGCCCGCCGTGTGCTGGTTGTGGCGGCCATGTTTTTTATCCTTTTGTGCGGCCTGGCGATGGGTCGCTCGGCAACGGATGCCTTTTTCATCAAGAGCGCCGGCACGCAATACATACCCTATATGTATGTTATCAATGCCTTTGCCATGGTGCTGGTTTCGTACATGTATTCCCGGCTGGAAAAGCTGGTCTCACGATACCGCTTGTTTCATTATATATTGTACTTTTTAATTTTGACTCTGGCGTTGCTGCGTCTGCTGGTTGCATTGTGGCAGCCGCTGCCGGTGGCCATCCCCTTTGGCCTCTACGCTTTTTATGAAACAGCACTGCTCATCTTGATGATGCATTTTTGGACCTTCGCCAATGATCTTTTTGATCCGCGCGAGGGGAAACGTCTTTTTCCACTGATTGGCGGTGCGGGTCTGGCCGGCCTGATTGTTGGCGGGGTTCTGACAACCGTGATAGCGCCTTTAATCGGCACGGTTAATCTATTTTCCTTATGGGTTCTGTTCCTGGCGACGGGTATCCCGTTCTTGTGGTGGGTTAAATCCATTGCAGCGGCTGAGCAGCTTAGTCTGGATAATGTACCGGGTGTTATCCGGGAAGACTTCAAAGAATATGTGCAGAACATAAAAGGACTCTTTGCCATTCCGCTGGTGCGGACCCTGGCGTGGATCAATGTTCCCATGTGGATTGTTGTGCACTCCCTGGATTATCTGTTTATGCTTTCGATGGACGAGATGATCCACGACGAAGATCAATTGTCTGCTTTTTTAGGCAGCCTGAATGCCTTGATTTCTTTCAGCGGTATTCTGATTCAGCTTATTATCTCTCGCTGGTTGCTGCGCCGGATTGGTGTTTCATTTAGTTACGCCATCTATTCCTTTACCATGAATCTGGGCGCTGTAGCGATGTTTCTGCGCGGGTTTTTCAGCGCACAGGTCTCCGGCATTTGGCATCCGCGTCATTTGTTCGCCATTGCGGCCCGTTTTCTGGATGAGGGAGTATTGAACTCCATATACGATTCCAGCTTGCAGCTATTGTACAATGCACTGCCTTCGCGCATGCGCGGACAAGCGCGCGCTGTAATTACGGGTGCCTTGGAACCGGCGATGACTGCCTTGGTCGGCATCTTCTTGATTATAATAACTATTATGGATGTTGATCCCATGCATCTGGCCTTGTTTTGTCTTTTGCCGGGAAGCATCTGGATCTGGATGTCGCTGCGAATTCATGGCGAGTATACTGAATCCATGGTTTATAGCCTGGGTTCCAAGGATCCCTCCCAGATCAGCCGATTGTCGAGTCAGTTTCAGGGTCGTCTGCGAGAGTCAGCCCTGGAGCGTTTGCGCTCCGAGATGCGCGAGAATGACCCGGAGAAATTTGCGGTGGTGCTGGAGTTCATACGTCAAAGCCAATTTGACGGTAAATTTGACTTCCTGTTCGATTCCCTGAAATATCTGAGCAAGGAAAACGGTATCGCGGTGATTCAGGAAATCGGCAACAGCGGCGATGCCAGTCAGGCGGAACGATTGGCTATGTGGCTGCATCATCCGGATAGTGATATCCAGGCGGCAGTAGTTCGGGCGATTGGCAGTTGCGGCCACAAGGCATTAGTAAAACATTTCTTATACTTTTTTAGTCATTCAGCTGCCAATGTGCGCGGAGAAGCGATCTATGCCTGGCTGCGGGTGCTGCCAGAAAGTCGTTTTCGCAAAACTGCTGTAGCATGCCTGGAGCAGCTGGTTAAAAGTCGCAAGGTACAACCGCGTCTGGTAGCCTGTAGCGTGATTCGCCGCCTGGGGAACCCCGAGTTTTTACCCTTGTTGCAGAGCCTGGCAATCAGCAAAAATATCGCAGTACGCAAAGCGGCACTGCGGGCTCTGGGAAGCGTCGGCAATGCTAGCAGCGTTCCGGTCCTGGTACAGAGTTTACACGATGAGGATGTTTATATTCTATCGGAAGCCAGTATTATCAATCTGGGTGCTCAGATACTGGACGACTTGCACCAGGCATTGTTTGAAAGACACTACAGCTTGAAAAGCCGCATCCGCTTGATCGGCTGCCTTGGTGAAATCGGTCTGCCTGAAAGCATAGATTTGCTGGCGCTCCTGATTCGCGATGAGCCGCTCAATCTGGAGGATGCCGCCATCTTTGCGATTGCGCGTATTAAGCGCAAACACTTTGATGAAGAGGACCTTGTTCATCCCGATTTGCAAAAAGACATACGTCAAATATTTGCGACCGTGAATCGCAAGCTAGCCCAGGATGGCGTTTATATTCAGGTGCTGGAATCGCTGGATCATAACAAGCGCTCGGTGGAGCTCCTGATCGATGCCATCCGCCGGGAAAGTCTGCGGCGCGAGGAAATTTTGTTTGCTTGCCTCGAGATTTTCAGCCACTCGCGAGTGGTCAAGGCAGCTTATGCTGGTCTGCGCAGCGGACAAAAGCGGGATCTGGCCGAGGCGATTGAACTGATCGAAGAGTTAGGGGTCGAAGGGCAGGCTCTGTCCTGGACACTGGAGTTAAAATATAATAAAGAAAAGCTACTAGATACAGAAGTGGATCTGGAAACCATCTTGCTGGATTTATTGACCCAAAAGCAGCATGACTGGTTGACTGCCTGCACTTTGTATGCTTGCGGTGTATTACAAGTGGCGGATAGCAGCGCGTTGGTCGCCCGGTTCGTGCATCATCGGGACGTGCTGGTGCATGAAAATGCCATGATCGCCAGCTTGCAATTGGGTCAAAAGCTCACCAGCCGAATTCGTAAAAGCGAGGTTAAGAAAATGGAATCAAATATGGAGCGCATCCTCTTTTTGCGCAGTGTACCGATCTTTAGCGGAGTGGACGGCAATGATCTACAGTGGATTAGCGAAATCAGCCGCATGACGGAAATCAAGCCCGGCCAGATTATTTTTCATGAAAATGAAACCGGCGATGCCATGTATATCATCCTGGAAGGCCGGATTCGCATTGTGAAAGGCCAGAACACCACTCTCGATATTCTGCTGGAGCGTGATTGTTTTGGCGAAATGGCCATTCTGGATGAAGAACCGCGCTCAGCTACTGCTGTTGCGGACGGGCCTTGTCGACTGCTGGCGATCCAGCGGGAAGATTTTCAGCGTTTGTTGATGGCCCGCCCACAAATTGCAATCGCCATGTTTCGCAGCATCAGCCTGCGTTTACGAGACCTGACGCGCCGGGTGGAGCAAAATCCGGAACTGATCCAGCCAGTTAAAAAGGCCGGTTGAAATATTTATGCTGTTTGAGCAACCACAGACATGGATGCAATCCTGCCAGGTCCAGACCGGCCTGGTATCTCAGCTTGTCGAAACTACACTGTCCCTATCGCAAAGAATGAAACCATAGATTTTTTTAACATCTGGATTGAAAAAAATTTAACAGCGTTTGGGGTACCTACGCTCGCACTGCCTCGTAGCCGGCCATCGGGCTCGTAGAAAGCTGCCGCGCTGTTCAATGAGCCTGGTACATGGTTTGCCATGTGCTGGCGGAGTTGAGTGATGCAGGCACAGAATTCAGGAACGGATGATCATAGATGTGGCGCGCAGCAGTCAGTGATGGACCGGCTCCGTCGTTACATACGGGAATTCTACTTTGGACCGATCAGTGCGAGCGGACTGGAGCGGGTCGCCGCGGTCTTGTCTGTAACCGGAGCCTTGCGGCAGCTACAGGATGGAGGCTGGTTGTAGCTAGACGATGATCAAGGGCTGGTACAGCTTAGTGAATGTCCAGATCTTTCATCCGATACAGCAGTGAGCCCCGCTTGATACCCAGCAAGCGGGCGGCTTCACTGCGGTTGCCGCCTGTTCGATTGAGCGTTTCAACCAGTACTCGGCGAGTGTAATCATCAATGATCTCTCGCAGGGTACGGTTTTCAGAATCAGGTACTGGCAGTAAAACTGCAGGTTCTGTGGTGCTGCGCTGTGATTGGCGCATACGGGCGGGCAGATTTGCAGCCTCCATGGTTTGGCCGGAGTGCAGGGCAACACTGCGGAGCATGAAGTTTTCCAGTTCCCTGATATTGCCCGGCCAGGTCCAGGACTCCAGTATTTGCAGCGCTGCTGCGCTGAATGCCACCGGTTCCAGATTCAGATCTGCTGCTGCTTTGGTATTTGCATGCTGCAGCAGGACGGCAATGTCAGCGGGGCGCTCGCGCAGCGGTGGAATGGAAAGCGTGAACACATTCATTCGATAAAACAGGTCTTCCCGAAATCGGCCGGCCTGCACTTCTTCTTCCAGGTCCCGGTTTGTCGCACAGATAAAACGGCATTGAGTCTGCAATTGCTGGTCGGAACCTAGCGGACTATAGCACCGCTCCTGGAGCACCCGTAGCAACATGGCCTGCATGTCCGGCGGTATTTCACCAATTTCATCCAAAAACAAGGTACCGGGACCAGCAGCTGCAATGCGTCCCTGGCGTTCTTGCCGGGCGTCAGTAAAGGCACCGCGAACATGACCAAATAATTCGTCCGCCCACATATCTGCGCTGATGGCAGCACAATTGACAGCTTCAAAAGGCTTCGTGCTGCCCTCGCTGTTTTGATGAATCAGGCGTGCAAATAACTCCTTGCCGGTACCGGTTTCGCCATGGATCAATACAGCATGATTGCCGGCTGGAATGCTTTCCGCCTGTTCCACCAGCCCACGCAAGCTTTGACTGCAGAAGATCAGCCGGCGGTCTTGAATTTGACGAAACTCGGTGTCTGCGACTGGTAAAGGTTCTTTATTTTGTACAGGATTGGCTTTGGCTGCGGTGCTGCCAAAGTGGCGGCGGGCCTGGCGCAAAAAGCCGGTCAATTTTTCCAGGTCACCTTCGGCACTGGCTTCCCGGAAAGCGGCCCAGTCTAATAGCTGGCGCTCATGGATCAGCATGGCCAATAGAGGACGCAAGGCGTCCATCAGATCCAGATCCAGATTCATATAAGGCATATCATCATCCCGATCCCCTAAAAGCAGCCAGCCGTAAAATCGTCTTGGCATTGTCAGCGGCATGGCCATGCGCATGCCGCCTTCGGCTTCCTTACGCAAAAAATTGGCGACGGCACTCATCACCCGCGGATAGCGCAGACGCAATCCAGCCGGCCAGGCTTCGTCTAGTTCGTTGACCGGATCGAGTACAACCGATCGTTCCAGAATTTCATAAAAGGGGGCCGGTATCTGCTGTAATCGGGACAAGCGGCGCATTAGTTTTTGCGAGGCAGCATTGATGCATTCAGCTCGCGGATGCTGAATCCATAAACGAGCCCGGAAATCAATGGCCAACAGGGCACCTTCGCGAAAGACGAAAGAAGACTTCAAGCTGGAATGTACTGCGGCCAGAAATGCATGCATGGAATGGCTGGCGCTGAAACGGTCGATCAGCTCCAGCATTAACCGGGCTGCAACCGGGGGGCGCCGGAATAAAACCCTGTCTATTGCCGGGATCAGGCGGCGGGTAAACAGGATCGCCGCAATAAAATAAAGCGATAATGCCAATGCCAGTTCCCATGAAAACTCTGCCCAGCTGCGATCAAGGATTAACATAAAGAAAAGAGTGTAAATGGCAAAGCTGGTGATGACGGAGAGAAAAATCCGCAAACTATAACGCAACAGGGCGGTGCGGATATCAAACAACCTTTGGAATAGAATCGAATACAGAACAAAGCTGACAAATACAACACTGCTGTCGACACCCAGAAAAAACAGGGCATGAATACCCGCCAGCGGCAGCACAAAGGCAAATACAAATGCCGGCACAAAACTGGCTGCAACACCGGCGCTCAGCACGGCTAGTTGCTGGCGGGTGCGCGGCGAATTTTCCCGGCGGCGGCGCAGAAAAAACTGCAGAGCCGCAAGCAGCACCAAAGCCGCATCCCAGATGGATAATACATAGTACCAGGTCCCGTATTCTGCAGTTGTGAACTGGCCCAGCGGTCGCCGGTTGGATACCCAGTCAGAGCTGAAGGTGAAAGGTATAAAGGCAATTGTGATTAACAGGGTGATTGTGAGCCGCAAAAGAGCGGACCTGGACAAGGGGCGATCCGGCAGAGTCTCGGACAAGCCATAAACACACCAGGCTGTTATAAGGATACCGATGCCGCCGATACTGCCATATAGATCAAGTGGGTGGGCAAACAGAGTCAGGTATTCAGAAATACCGTTCGAGATCGACCAGCCGATACATCCAAGCAGCAGACCGGCAAAAAAAATTCCGGCCAGATCGGTACGCCGATTGTATAATGCCGCCGCGAGTAACGCTATTAGCAGGAGCAAGGTAATGCTGTGAGCCAGAACGACAATATGAATCCACTGCATGTGCATGCATCCGATACCGAACAGCTCTGCAGTCAATCATATCTGTGTATACCGTGGTAGTGTATCGTTGATTTTGTTGAAAAGATCAGGCTCCACGGCCCGCTCATCGCTGGCCTGAAATCTGTTGACAAGGCATCCAGGCCATAGTAATCACTGTTGATAATGGTATTGGAAGCCGATAATCAGGGCGGGCAGACGTGCGGCAGGGCGTAATGATATGATCTCTCTTCCACTAAGAACATCGGCGTTGATAGCGCGGGCTTATCCCGATCAGGATAGTTACACACTGCACACGATTACAATTCTGTTTTATTTTCAGATTGTAACCCTGCTGATTGTGCTTGGGTTTCTGGGCTTTGGTCTCTATCTGGATGCGGGTCAAAAACGGTATGGGCTGTGGGTAGCTGCAGCCCTGATTCCATTGGCGGCAGTACTACTGATGAAAGGCTATTACAAGCCGGGCCTGTACTTGATGATGGCGGTCGCGTTGGCAGCGATTATCATCGGGCTCTTGTTCGGGGGCGGTCACTACTCCACCCTGTTGATTCCCATTGTGTTCTTTCTGGTTTTTGGTTCCGAGCGGTCCACCCTGATGACTATTGCGGCAATGATTCTGCTTGTTTTTGTTAAATATCATTACTTCCCGAACCCGCGTAATCATTCTCCCGCCTGGTTTGGTATATTGCTGACCATCCTGGTGGTTTCCATTTTGCTGTGGGATTTGAAGGCTATCCTCGAGCAACGCTTGAAGCTGATGAGTATGGCTGTGGACCAGAGTTCGGACGGAATTGTCATTACCGATTTAAACGGACAAATTGAATTTGTGAATAGCGGTATGCTGGAGATGACCGGCTATAGTGCCAAAGAATTGAAAGGCCGGCATACCGCTGTATTCAGCGCCGGCGACAAGGATCCCGCAAAATTCCGCCAGTTGTGGCAAACGATACGTTCCGGCCGCGTGTGGGCCGGTGAGTTCCATAACCGCCGCAAAAACGGAGAGGATCTATGGACCAGTAGCACAGTTTGTCCGATAGTCCAAAACGGCGAGATCATCAATTACCTGTCGATCCAGCAGGATATCAGCCGGGTCAAGCAAGAAGCCGCTGCCCGGGCCGATCTGGAACGTATTCTCTACCATGATTTGCGCACTCCCCTGAATGCCGTTGTCGGACTGGCTGAGTTGCTGCTGACTGAGATGCAGTTAAAAGAGTCAGAAAACCGCGAATACCTGCAATTAATTCATAAATCCGGCTTGAATATGAGTCACATGATCGAAACCAGCCTGCAGCTGCAAAAACTCAAGAGCGGCGCTTTTGAACCTGTTCGTCAGCGTTTTGACTTGATGGAACTGATCCATGAACTCATTTCGCTGCAACGTCCGGCCAGGGTAGAAAAAAATATTCAATACCAGCTGCTGCATAACCAAAAGACCGTTGCGACCGCTGAGCAACTGTTCGTTTTTGCCGAGTACACAGTGTTGTACAGCGCATTGAGTAATTTATTAAAAAATGCCGTGGAGGCGGCCCCGGAAGGCAGTCAGATCCAGATACTGGTGGCAACCGCCGCAGGGCTTGCAATTGCAATCCATAATGCCGGCAGCATACCCGCAGCAATCCGGGACAAAATTTTTGGCAAGTATGTCACGGCCGGGAAGCAAAAAGGGACCGGACTCGGCCTCTACAGCGTCCGCCTGTTAATGGAAGCAGTGGGAGGGCAGGTGTCCTTTACCAGCTCGGACAGCGCGGGGACTACCTTCCAGCTGCAGCTGCCCGACTGGCGAGAGCCTTGAAGGCTCACTTGCCGGCAGGGTTCGGCCAGACCAGATAGCAGGCGCTAACAGACACTCGGGACAGCGGCGGCTAGTCCGCAATACTTATGCCTGGATTAGACCGCGCTCTTGCAAAAACTCCGGGAAGGGCATCGGCTGCATGTCTGCCGCTGATACCCGGTTCGCCCGCAGATAACCCTGGCTGGAATGCTGCGCCTCGGCTCTGGCAATCAAATCACTGGACGGATTTTGGCCGGGCAGCATTTGAGGATATACATCGCGGATCAGCTGCAGGGCTTCGTCAGATTGAAACAAGAGGCCGGACTCCAGTTGATTGCGAAAGGTTTCATGACTGAAGATATCATCCCAGCCGAGACCGAAGTAACGCTGAAAAATATCTTCACGAACCTTCAACTTGCCCGGCTCACACTCTTGAGTGCGCTCGATATTTTTGCGGGTCTGGGCAGCGGAGTTGACGCCGCCCATGCCGGCCCAACGGGCATCATGCGGAGCAAAGGAACAAAAGGAGTCGATCCAGTCCTGCACCATATCCAGCATGCGGTCCCAGCGGTCCTCGATGGCTTTCCATTGGGCCTGGCGGGGCGCGTATTCCCATTCGATTTTTTGGCGGGTGATCTCCCATTCGACGGGATCTGGATAGCCAAAGGCGGATTTGGCGACAAGGGCATTGTAGGCGGCTAGCTGTTTGGTATACATCTCCCGATCGAGTGGCCGAAAGGAAATCTCGGCACAATAAAGGTCATACTGGATTGTTGGCCCGGCATGCGGACTGTTGAGGCCCAAAAAGAGTCCCCGCTCTTCACACTCTTTGAGAAACAAGGGATAAGAGAGTCCGGATTTGCCCAGCTCGATAACCTTTTCTACCGCCGGCCAGATATGGGCATTGCCTGGAAATTTTTTGAGCTCGGTCAGCGAGTCAGAGTAAGCCTGAAGGGTATTTTGCATCAGCTGCTCATCGGAGCTGTCCCCATCGACTGTGGTGTTCTGAGCCAGGGCCTGCCCATAGTTGGTACTAAAATCAACAAAATAGTCGTCTGTGCTCAGTTTGGTGGTCCAGGCACCCAGATCATCCATCTCCAGGGCCAGGGCTTCCATTTTGGCCAGAATCGCCAGGCACTCTTTGGCAGCGTCACTTTCGTTGCCCGCATCTTTCAGCTGCCCGGCCATGCCGCGAAAAGTCCCGAGCACTGTATCTACCATACCTGGATCGACAGCCATTATGCCAGCCCCCGGTATTCTTTGTGTTCCTTGATTCGCTTTGCCACTTCGCTGTCCGGGACCGGGATACGTCGCCGGTGCCGGTCCGCATGAATCAGATCGTAGTCAAATTGCCATTCGGGATCCCACTGACGGGCATTTGTAGTGACCTGTTCCTGCCAATCACGGCGGCCTTCAGCAATTGTGGTGCGCACATAGTCATCGAGCTCGGCCTTCCAGCGCGACGGCACTGCGGCCCGCCGGGCTACCTCGATATGCTCTAATACTAAAAAATCGCTATAAAAATGATCGGTGAAACCATCGATACTGACAGCCTTGCTGTTGGCCTGCTGCAGCTTCGGGATACGGGTACTGAGATCAGCTTCGCTTTCATAGCTGTCCACTTCGGCCAGAATGGCTGCGCATCCCTGTGCTCGAATATCTTCCTTGATTGACTCGTAGTGCTGCAGACGCGCGGTTTCCTGATCCTTGACCAGCGCAATGGCATTCTTGATATTCAGTTTTTCGCTAAAAAACTTTTCCTGGTATTCCGCCTTGCTTTGCGCATCGCGCATCAGTTCGTACAAAGCTTTTTCGGTCTGCCAGGAATTGACATACATGGGATTGCCTTCATATTTCTGCATGCGGGCCTTGTAGTAGGCCGTGTATTCTTCCTGGCGCTGTTTTTCTGCGGGATTCATACGGCAATTCTATTCGCCAGGGCGCAATGTGTCCAGAACTTATAGGGCGCCTGCCGGCCGTGGGGAAACCCGCCTGATGGCGCGCTGTTCAGTTGCTTCCCAATCGCAGTTGCCTTGTTCGGCAAGGGTGGCACATCCATGTGCCAACTTGCCGACACTTCGTAATCCTGCTCCGTTAACAAGAGAATGCGATTGTCCAGCTATTCGGCAGCGCGATCATCAGGCGGTCAAATGCTGAAGCATTTGCAGTCGGAAATAGCCGGGCCAAATACTGCGTATTTGTTACAAAGTATTTCTATCTTCTGGCCGGCACCGGGCTGCTTCGGGCTTCGCTAACGCTGCGGTCTGCCTGCGGCAGACCAGGCCCTGCGAATCCCTGGCGCAGGCCTGGCGGCTAATACGAATGCATTTGCAGCAAGAGAACTGCGGGCCCAACTCGCTGACGGGGTGCTCAAAAGCACGGTCGCTGCCTCTCGACTTGTGGTGAGCATGCGGAACCATAACCGCAGTCGAGGGGTAGGGCAACAAACTGACAGAAATCCGACCCGGTGCCTATAATTTACTCAATTTAATTTCTTCCAATTTACGAACCAGGTCATTTTTATATTCAACAATCGTTAATACTGAAACTTTCCCCTTTATTGCAAATTCATCTAGATTCCATTCATCTACCATTCTCTTGCAGTCAAGACTTTTCAGGGAGTTTCCTATTCCAATATGAGGAATAAAATCTAGATCAAGCCTTAAGTTTTCACTCAAAAGCCCACTGTAAAGTCTGTCGTGTATCTTAACGATATTACTGTAACCTTCATCCGGGACTAGAAACGAGTGGAAATAATCGCTGAAAGCATCTTTGTTAATAGTAGCGCAACGAATAGTAAATTCAAACTGAAACAAATTGGCAGCTTGACGTTTTATTTCATTAATGAATTCACTTTGTGGAATATCGGAAACAGGAAATACAATTGTGAAATGTGGTTCAACAACTGAGAAATAAAGCGCGTCATTTTCACTTCGATAAGATTGAATCAAGTCAAAATCTGACTTTGAAATTTCAGGATATGCCAGAGCTAAAAATGCCATTATTTTTCAGTTTAATTCAAATTCATTGGTGACCCGAATTTTTTCTACTCATTTTCTGATCCCCAATCCCTTTTTCAAGAGATGGTCAATATTTTCCAGAATTTAGTGCACATTCATGGCTCGACAGGCGGCTCCGGCGGTTCGACAGACGGCTCCGGCGGTTCGACAGACGGCTCCGGCGGTTCGACAGGCTCACCGACCGGCCCCCAAAGGATACGACAAGAGTTTTGCAGTGCGCCTCTTATTCATTGGCCAATCTTCCTCAACCACCTCGCCAAAATTAGTATAGCAGTCCTGGAAAAGCCATTACGCTGTATTTAAATATCAAATTTACTGAGCCTTTTATCCTTGACTTGGCAAAAGACCAGTTGTAAGGTTGTTTTTTACTCTATAAGAGCGAGCCAATGAAACGCTTTCTATTCTTTCTTATTTTGGTGAATGCGATGGCTGGGGCTACTGTTCCGCTCTTTGCCGATGGCAGTGCTGCCCTGGCGACAGTTAAAAAACTCGTTGGCTTTATACGTTATGAAAAAAATGACCTGGCGCTGAGACAGATCGGCCTGCAGCCTGTCAGCCAGTTTCTGATGGGCTCGCATTACGAAAAAGCGACCGTTGCCCAGCGCATAAAATTCCAGAGCCTGCTCGGAGAATATGTGGAACTGCGCGCTTTTCCGCTGGCCTTGCAATACTTTAAAGACATCGATCCAAGTTACGATGCGCCGGTGCAAAAAGGCCAGCAGATGCATGTGCGCTCCAGCCTGCTGTATGCCGGTTCCGAGCAAATTGTATTTACCTGGGTGCTTTCTGAGCATGAAGGTCAGTGGGTTATCACTGATTTTCTGGATCAGCGGGGTGTGTCTTCTATGAGCACAAACCGTGATAAGCAAATCCAGCCGGTACTCAAGGCGAAAGGAGTCGTCGGCCTGATCAATCAAATGGAGAAAATTGTTGCGGCTGCGCGTAAGGCGCACTGAATCCATAGAAATTCATAAGCACGCTCAAAAATTTTCGAGAATTAAAAATTTTTTTTAAGGGGGGATATTTATGAAAAGCTGTTTTAAAAGAAGCAACGTCCGGGCTAGCCTGGTGTTGTTCGTATTTTTTGTGAGTGCCAGTTTACCGGCCCAGACACCGGTCGGCGTCTGGCAGACTATCGGCGATAAAGGCGAAGATAAAGGCAAGGTTCTGTCGCACATTCAAATCTATGAGTATGATGGCAAAATTGGTGCTAAGGTCGCAAAACTGTTGAAAGATCCCGATGCAAAATGTCATGCGGATTGTCCGGGCAATAAAGCCAACGCGCCGATCCTCGGTATGAACATTATGTGGGGTTTAAAAAAAACTGGCGATAGCAAATGGGAAGGCGAAATGCTGGATCCGGAAGATGGATTAGTTTACAATTGTATTCTAAGCGTAAATGGCAACAAACTAACCGTGCGCGGCTATGACCGTTTTTCCCCTGTCAGTCGCACGCAGACCTGGCTGCGTCTGAACTAATGCTTTCGCAAGAGCCGAACTTGAGGCTCACCAAATTCACGCCTGATGACAGGCCTTGGGGCGATTTCAATTCATTTCCCTTCTCTTTTAGAAGGTTTTAAAGCGTTTTGGCAAAGGGACTTCGGACGCTTTATTCGTAAATGTGAGGCTGGCTCCTGAAAAATTGAGCACAAATTCAAATCCGTGAGGTAAACTGATGAAAACAAAAAAACTTATTACGATAGTTGTAATCGTATCGGGATTCGTAATCCTTTCTCCGGTATACGCAGAGAGTGCTGACGATTTACTCGGTGTATGGCTGACCGAACAAGGCAATTCGAAAGTTACCATTTATAAATGCGGCCAAGCGAAAGATCGATTCTGTGGAAAAATAACCTGGCTCAAAGAGCCCAACTATGCGGCTGGCGACAAAGACGCCGGCAAGCCGAAAGTAGACCGTGAAAACCCCGATGCCTCCAGGCGCAGCCGTCCGATTATGGGCCTGAACCTGGCATGGGGCTTCAGATTCGATGGCGACAAGTGGGTCGAAGGTAAAATCTACAACCCGGAAGACGGCAAAACATACAGCTGCTTCCTGGAAATGCCTGGGCCGAACAAACTAAAGGTTCGCGGCTATGTGGGTGTTTCTCTGCTCGGTAAAACCGTTGATTGGACTCGCTGATTTAATAAATCAAAAATAGTTTTTTCAACCCGATCACCGGATCGGGTTGCTACAGCAGTATTTGTAGGCGAAATTTCCTGGCTTCACCCAGGTTGGGGAGCATTATGGGTGCAGGTCCGCTCAACAGCGCATAAAAAAGCGCTGCTGTATGTAAAAAAAATGCCTGTTAGGGACCCGTAAAAAAATGGCATTTTATAGACAACAGCGTCTGGTGTACTTTTGATGTCATCAGTCGCAGGGTCCAATTTGGTCCGCTGTCAACAGTTTGCTACCTGGTGGAGGCAGCCAATGAAACCTTATATCCTGATTCTTATAGCTCTTTTTATTCCCTGGGCTGGTGTTTCTGCCCAGCATGTGTACAAAACAGCCAAATTTTCCATCACATTTCCGGGCCAGCCGTCGGAGAATACACAGGATGTAGAAACAGCTGTTGGGCGTGTAGAAATGCACAGTGTAATGCACGAAGCCGGGAGCAGTGCTTACATGCTTGCTTATACAGATTATCCGGAAAGTCTTGTGAGATCCGAAAATGCATCTGTTCTGTTACAAAATGCCAAGGATAGCATGGCAGGCAGTCTGGGAACGGCTGTTACATATGAACAAAAAATCACCTTAAAAGGACAACCCGGTCTTTACTACAAGGCACAGGGTAGCGGCTATTATCTGGCGTTCAAAATCTATATGGTTAATAACCGCTTATACCAGATAGGCTTAATGAGAAATGACAGGCTGCCTACAGATGCAGAAATCGACGGGTATATCAACACTTTCAGGTTAAAGTAGACCGCAAAAGTCGGGACCTGGGCTATTGATGGCGGGATAATCAGGATCGTGGTGGATGACGATCATTCTGCATGAAAGGGCAAAGTGATTCAAGACAGCAGTGATTGGCAAGAAAAGATTCCCCAAATTTCCTCGAAATACAAAACGGAAAAGTGCAAAAAACCGATGATAACGGCATTGTTATTACCTTCGTTTTTCCAGCGCTGTAGTGCCCGTTCATGAAATGAAGCGCGCGACAAATCTCTTGGCCAATTTGTGTCAAGGCCCCGTGGTCCCTGAGCTCAGTCGAAGGGTTTGGAAAGAAATTGACAGAAATCCGACCCGATGCCTGTGATTTTTCACGCGGAATTGCCTGGGTCAATGATTTTTGGTAGGTTTGGAGAAAAAAAGATGTGCTGGTCTTCTTTTCTTGGGCGCAAGCAAAGAAGCCAAAGAACGCCTGCGGCTCAATTGTCAGCCCGGTGAAATGCCTGGCCGCTGACAGTTTTCATCGTAATCAAGTCTTGCCAGAATACGACCTGTTATACAGGCCCTCAAGATCAATCACCATTTTGCGGGCATTTTCGAAATTGGCCAGCGGATCTATAAAAAATAACAGGCTCTTTAGTCCTCCAATAGAGATTTGCGGTCTTTCCAGTTCCCATTTTGAGTCCAGTCATGCCGGATCTTTTCCGCGGCAATTCCCGGCGCAGCAACCGGCAGTTTGCATTTAAATCCGGTTCCATAAAGAGTTTTAGTTTGCCTGCTGACGATATATGTCCGATTTTTTCAGCCGCATGCAACGGAAGTTGCTTGACAGTTTTTGTACCGTCTATATATTTTAGACGGCGTCGAACGCCGTCTATGCGCATTTAAAAAACCTCCATCCGCTGTTTATGAATTGCCCCTGCGGAGGTGCGCATATGATATCGATTGCAAATTTAAGCGTGGCTTATGGTGGCCGCCAGCTATTTAACAACCTGACTATTACTTTTCAACCCGGACAACTGAGCTGTTTGACAGGTCCCAACGGAGCGGGAAAATCCAGTCTGCTAGCCGCTCTGGCGGCAGCCTGTGTTGATCAGAAGCGGGATCATTTTTTGCTTTCGCAGCATGCAGCCGAGCCGTCACCAGTGAGTACTCCTGGTCTGGAACGCGCCCGCAAACTGATTGTTACCCTCCGGGGGCTGCCGCAGCACAGCGTGGTGCTGCTGGATGAACCGAGCAACCACCTGGATCGCAAGTCTTTTGATCGTTTCTGTACGGCTGTCTGTTCGCTCCATGCCTGCCTTTTGATTGTTACCCATGATCGCCGATTGTTGCGACTGGCGGATCGGATTTTGCATCTGGAAGACGGCCGGCTCTATGAATACGGCGGCAATTTTGAACTGTATCAGGAGCAGCGGACAAATGAAGGCGCGGCCCGCGAACGTGAATGGAACGGCCTGCAGCGACGCACCCGGGTCGCAGAACAGCAGCTACACCTTGGCCGCGAGCGTCAGCAAAAACGACGCCGTAAGGCACAACGCGCCAATCGTACGCAGCGTAATCCCGCAGCACTGATCAATTACCAGCGCAATCGTGCCGACCGAACGGATGCCAGAATTGAAAACAAGCACCGGCAGCGGATGGAAAACCTGGGTTCCGCTAAAAACATCCTCAGAACAAAACAGATTGGGATGGGTAGCAAATTGCGTTTGGCACGGCCGGCACCACCGCGCCGCCCCGCCCGCCAGTTTGCCATGAACGCGGTGAATGTACAACATGATGGCAGGCTGCTTTGGCGGCGGCCGGTATCCCTTGTTTGGGGGCGTGAAAAGCGGCTGGCAATTACCGGGGCCAATGGATCAGGCAAAACAACCATGCTATTGCTATTGGCAGGCAAACGTCCTCCAGATCAGGGCCGGATCTACTCGGCTCCGCAAGCGCCGGTGTTGATCACTCAAAATAGAAGACCGACCGATCCATGCCTGAGTCTGCAGTCCCATATCCAAAACCGATTGGGAGCCGTCGATGGGCGGCGGACCGGCAAAATACTGCACGATGCGGGGCTGCCTGGCGTGGATCCGCAAACAAGTTTGAGTGCGTGCAGCGGCGGTGAGTTGATCCGCCTGGAGCTCACCCTGGCGTTCCAAACGACCACCGATCTGCTCTTGCTAGACGAACCGACGAATGACATGGATGCCCGTAGTCGCTGCGAACTGATTGAGGTACTGCAAGTCTCGTCCGTTCCATGGGTCTGTGTTTCCCATGATGAAGAGTTCCTGCATGAGATCGGAGTCAATGAATGGTTGCATCTGGATGATCACTAGTCCTGCCGCGTACCGTTCGCAAACTAAAGGCAGTTGCTTTGGTCCTTGTCTGATGGCACGCCTAAACCGGTGATCAACACATTGAGTCCGAAGGCAAACTCACGGGCAAAGGAATAGTCTTGCTGCAAAACCAGATGCTGCATCATCTCCACCAGGTAGGGGTATTCTCCGGCCGGCATACTGCTCTCGATATCCTGCACAAGCGTTTCCAGGTCTGTTCCGTTTTCGAAGGGCAGGGCTATTTCCTGCAGTACAAATCCATAAACAAAACTGTCCAGAACCGCCACAGCGTGGGCGGCCATCGAAAGCGAAAAGCCCGCTTCCCGTAGTCGGCCTAACCTTGCATTTTGATACCCCAATGTGGCGGAACCGGGATTGCGGCGAGAGTCCAGTAGTCCCACTGACCAGGGATGTTTGCGCAGCACAGATCGCATGTGAGTCGCTGCCTCCATTATCCAGGGCTGCCACTCGCCGGACTTGTTGTCGCTCTGCTCGGAGAGTGCGGCAAAAACGCGGTCTACCATCTGATCTAGCAGGTTTTCCCGGGATTTCACGTGATGGTACAGCGACATCGCCTCTACACCAAGGGCTGCGGCCAGTTTACGCATGCTCAGCGCCCCGATGCCCTGTTGATCAGCCAGTTGCATGGCTGTCGTTACAATCTTGTCCAGAGAAAGCCGGGCAGGCGGCCTGGTTTCTGATGCACTGTCTGGTCCCGTGCGAGCTTGACCCTTTGGAGTTGCCCGGGTCGTAGCCGGAGGTCTTTTTTTTTGTCTACCCAACGATCAAAACTCCTGTAAAAGTGTTGACACCTTACACTGTAAGTTGCTTTTTGCTTTACACTGTAAGGCTGTTCTGGCCCATCAGGGAGGCAAGCAGAAATGAGAGTGATTGAATTCCATAAATACGGCAGCGCCGATGAGCTCAAGATTGTGGAGCGGCCCAGGCCCGTTCCCGGTCCGGGAGAGGTCCTGATTCGGATTCATGCCAGTGCTGTGAATAGCGGCGACTGGAGGGTCCGCAAGGCAGATCCTTTTCTGGTGCGGCTATTCTTTGGCCTGCGACGGCCCAGGGCTGCAGCGCGTGTGCTGGGTTCGGTACTTTCCGGAGTGGTGGCTGAAACAGGCACGGACGTGCACCGTTTTCAGCCCGGCGATCGTGTATTTGGCATGTCCGATCTGGCCATGGGCTGTCACGCAGAATACATTTGTCTGCCAGAGAACGCTCCCATCACAACCGGCCTGGAATCACTGAGTCATGCGGAGGCGGCCTCCATTCCCTTCGGATTGCATACCGCGCATCATTTTCTGACCCCGCTTTCCCTGCAGCAGGGTAACCGCCTGCTGGTCCTGGGCGCTTCCGGAGCTGTGGGCAGCGCGGCCGTCCAGCTGGGCAAAAGTCTGGGATGCGCAGTGACTGCGGTAACCAGTACGGCCAACATCGAGCTGGTACAAAGCCTGGGAGCGGACCAGGTCCTCGATTATACCCGGCGGAGTCTGGCCGATCTCAAGCAATCATTTGACGTCATCTTTGCCAGCGTGGACCACTACCCGGTGAGCTCCTTGCGACCCTTGCTCAAACCGGGAGGCCAGTTAGTGCTTGTTTCGGCCGGTATAAAAGATATGCTGCTGGCCCCGCTGCGGTCTCTGATTTGGAAGTGCCAGATTCATACCGGCGTGGCCGCCGTCAGCCAGGAGCTTATGACCCAATTCAGGGGTTTGATAGAGACCGGTAGTTTTAAACCGGTACTGGAAAAAAGTTATCCCATGCATGCCGTGGCAGAGGCTCACCGTCATGCAGAAAGGGGGCATAAAAAAGGGAACATCGCTCTTTGTCTGGTTGATTGACACGGCGACGCCAGACGTGCCTGGTCGGGGTTTCGCCGCTCTGAATCTGTTGAATTGCGTTTTCGATACAGAGTCCGTTCCAAAGATGGCGTATGCAAATCGCCTGGTTCGCTTTGGGGCCGCTGCAAATGCCGCTGCAAGTTTTGATTGGCGGTGTCCTGTTGGGATTTGCGGCCGGTATTTCACCGGGCCCCTTGATGGGCCTGGTCATCTCGGAGACATTACGCCGCGGCCGGCGGGCTGGCAGCCTGGTTGCGTTGGCACCGCTCATAACCGACCTGCCCCTGATTGCACTGTCACTGGGCCTTTCGTTTACAGCACTCACCCTGGATACCAGATGGATGCCGGCACTGCTGAGCCTGGCCGGAGCAGTGTTTTTGGGCTGGTTGGGGTTCAGCGAACTTTTATCCCGGTCCGGCCGGGACTATTATCCGGACAAAACCTCCCTGGCTGCTGAAGAGGCCCAGGCGGATGAATGCGTGCCGCAATCCGCTACCGGTGCACTTGCCAAAGGGGCCTTGATCAACCTGCTCAGCCCGCATCCCTGGCTCTTTTGGCTGACTGTTGGTGGTCCCTTGATAATCAGCGCCGGTCAGTCAGACCGGCTCGCCGCGATTAGTTTTCCGCTCACTTTTTTGAGCATGCTCGTTGGCTGCAAATTGCTGATTGTCTGGTTGTGCAGTTTCAGCAGTCATTGGATTAGCGGTCGTGCTTTTTGGTGGTTGCTGCGTCTGCTGGGGGTATTATATCTCGTTTACGCTGGCCTGCTCCTGGTTTCATCAATTCAATTCTTTGTTGCCTGAAAATCGGCCCACTGGCCTGAGCCGACGTGCCGCCACTGCTCCAGGTTATGATTTAGTTACATTTACGATGGACAATACTGGCGCCGGCCTCACCGCGTTCGTCTGCCTGGAATGCGCATTATTATGCCGGGTCGCCAGCGTTTGGGCTCCCTGGCGCGGGAAAGATCTAGTCCCCCTTATATGAGGGCGGGATGGACTCGGTGGCTGGGTTCAAAATAGCCGCGTGAAGATGCGGGGCTACGCCAGTTCGCCTTCGTCGACATTTCGAGCCACTTATCACATGACGGGTGTATGGTCAAGGACTTTTTAGCCTGCCGTATTTTTCGAAAAATGCGAATCCTTGTCACCCCCCTGCGGTATGATACTATGGGGTGGCCTGTTTATCGATAGAATTTGCTTATCAGATTTATCATGAATATTGTCTGGTAAATGGTATTCGCATTAACCGGATTTCATTCGCTGTTGTTTATAATCAGCCGGCTGCCATTCATATGGCCTCCGCTCCTGGTTGTTGTTTAGTTACATTTACGATGGACGATACTGGCGCCGGCCTCATCATATTCATCCTTGGTGATCCACATATCAGCAAAGGTCGAAAGGTTGGCCAGAATCGACCCGCCGCGCCAGGCGGCCAGTACCGGATCACTGGCCCGCTCTACCACCAACTGGCTGCCAGCTGGAATACTGCCCTTGAGATCCGCGCGGATTTTCTGTTCGATACCAGCAGGTACGGCTGCACCGACTAGCACAATGCCGGCGAACAGGGCCGGCTGACTGCGCTTGTCTGCCTGGGTAATTGATTTTAGTATAGCCTGGCTCACATCAGCGCCGGGACTCAGTGTCTGGCTGGCATTCATCAGCAGGTAGCCCTCGTAGACGGGATTGATCAGAGTGTAGTTTTCGCTGAAAGCGGCAGTCAGGCCGCTGGTTTGACCTGCGGCGTACAACGCCAGGACTGTGTCATGAGAGACGAAAAAGTTGCGTACATTAAAGGTTTCGAAAAGAATCTGAGTCAGCTTCTCGCGGTTGCTACGCGAGTTGAGCGGGGATTGCAGGACCAGCACTGAGGCATTTTCGGGGCTGACGCGCAGTTTGGTGTAAAACACATAGTGCAGGATTTTTTCGACATCATCCCAGTTGGTGACGCTACCGTTTTGAATTGGGTAGTTCAGCCGTAATGTGCTGGCGCGCGCGAGGGCTTCGTCGCCAATATAGGTTGATTTCTGGCCCATTCCGATCATCACGCCGGTGCTTTTGGGGCGGCCCACGACTGCTGGAAACACAGTCCGCGGAGTCTTTTCGCCAGCCAGGCCGGCTCGAATTGTTCGGTCTGCTAACTGAATCACCACCAGCGACTCTGCGTCTTCCTCTGCTTGCAGACTGGCTGTGCGCCAGTTGGGCAGATAAAAAGCCGCCAGCAGCAAGGCCAGGCCGGCGGCCGTTCGGCCTTTTCTGTTGAAGAGCACTGTTTTTATTGTGGGCATCCAAATCTCCTGCGGGATACGCTGTCCGCTGGTCTGTAGCCATGCCGCAGCAGCAATTAACACTGATGTCAGTGGTCCTGGAACTCCTGCTGAATTCAAGAAAAATATGGCGCCTGCCGGCCGGGGGGAAACCCGCCTGGTTGAAGAGCCGGCAGATAGCTACTCGTCGATGGGTGTGCTTGTGCTCGCCAACTGTGACATCCGTGTCACAGACTGGCGAACGCAGGGCCCTCCCTGGCCCAGAGCTGCACAAGACACCACATGCGACTCGTTTTAGCAGCCGGCGCATTCCTGTCAGTGCGGCCAAATACTGCGTATTTGTTACAAAATTATCTTAATTCCGGCCAGCATCGGGTGCTCCGGCTAGCTCGCTCCTGCCTGCCTAAGCCAGGTCGCTCGCAGACACGCGGTTCCTGAGCTTCGTCGAAGGATCGCCCCCTGGCGCGGGGGCCGGGCGACCAATACAGGCGCATTTGCAGCAAGAAAACTGCGGCCCAACTCACTGACGCTGCGCTGAACAGCACGGTGCTGAGCGGTGTCGCAGGATCGCCCCCTGGCGCGGGGGTTGATTTGAAGGGTCGGCAGTGACTGTAATGCACCCAAGGCACAAAAAAGCCACCCGGCAAGGGGTGGCTTGAGACCAATTCTACAAATCGGCAAATCGAGAATTATTCGAATACAATATCATGCTCTTCGCATGTATCGACTGTGAATACGTTTGATTTTTCACCGTCTGCGAAAACAGCCATGAATTCCCATTCACATTCGCCTTCGTCCGGATCGTTCCATTGCAGTTTGGTTTCGCTGCCTGCAGCAATACCACTGCCGATACTGAAAAAGTTCCACTGGGTGGTTCCTTTTTCGCGGGCAAATAATTTAACAATCTTCGCATCTGTGTCATTGGTCACAGTGAAGGTTGCCGGGGCTGCCCATAGACTACCGCATACCAGGGCGGAAATTACGGCGGTCATCAAAAAACCCTTCATTTTTTTCATTTGTTTTCTCAATTTTAAAATTATCCCGACCAGGCCGTTGAGACTGCCTCATCAGAACAAGCTCTTTGACGATGATTTACGAAAAAGGTCAATTCTTTTCTGATGAAAAACAGAATTTTTTTACTCAAATATCAAAACCGCTTGCTTGCAAGGGACATTAAAGGCACTGGTACTCCGGTATCCATGGATCGTCAAAAGAAAACCAGCTCAAAAAAAAAGGGCCAATCCAATGCGCCGGCGCCCTCGGCAGCCAACCTGGACCGGCCCGGCGACTTGATGGTGTCCATTTCCGGTGTGCGTGGCCGCATTCCGGCCGGCCTGGATCCGCTGTTGGTTACCAGTCTGGCAGAGGCCTTCGCTACAATGAGCGGCAAGCGGATTGTCATTGGCCGTGATTCACGGCCCAGTGGTCCAGCGCTGCAGGACCAGTTCAGCGGTATTTTACAGCTGCATGGTAAAGAGGTACTCGACGCTGGATTGGCGCCGACCCCCACCATCAAGGCTGCGGTGCGTTACCTGGAGGCTGATGCCGGGGTTATCATTTCCGCCTCCCATAATCCGATGGAGTGGAATGGTTTCAAGTTTTTAGGCAAGGGCGGATTTTTCTTCGACCACAAGCAAGGTCAAAAGCTGCGTGAGATTGTGACCCGGGGTTTGGCGCGACCAATCGACTGGCGTAAAACTGGTTCGTATTCTGCTTTTGATCCAATGCAACCGCACATTGACGCAGTGCTGGCTGTTCTGCCGAATGTAGAACGTATTCGGCAATGTCGCTTTAAAGTCCTGGTTGACGCTGTGGATGGAGCCGGCCGCCGCGCCTTGCCCATGCTGCTGGAACAACTTGGCTGTCAGGTCGAAAAACTCTACTGCAACTCTAGTCTGCGCTTTCCCCGTCCCCCGGAACCAACGCCGCGGGCCCTGCGGGAATTTGACCGCCGGCTCAAAAGCGGCGGTCTGGATTGCGGCTTCGCGCTCGACCCGGACGCGGACCGTTTGGTAACTGGCAGTCCGGGCCGTGGTGGAATTAATGAAGAATACACCCTGCCCCTGGCCGCCGGCGGGCTGGCTTTGCCGGCCAACGTGAAACAATCGATGGTGGTCAATTTGTCTACAGCTTGTTTGTTGGACGATGTTGTGCGTCCCCAGGGTATCAGCGTCCATCGCTCGGCGGTTGGTGAAGCAAATGTTGTCGCGCAGATGAAAAAACGACGGGCTTTGTTTGGCGGGGAGGGCAACGGCGGCGTGATTCACAGCGCTGTGCCATCCTTTGGTCGCGACAGCCTGCTTGGCGCCGGATTGATCCTTTCTGCAATGGCAAAGCAGGGTGCCCGTCAGCTGGACGATTTAATGGATGCAATGCCGCCCTTATTTATGGCCAAAGAAAAGCTGCAGTTGCGGCCTGGTCAAAAAATTGACCGCTTGTTTGAAGCCATGCAGCGTCGCTTCCAGGACGCCCGGGTGGATACCTCCGACGGGTTGTATTTACACTGGAGCGGCGGCCGGCCCTGGATTCATTTACGGGCGAGCAATACCGAGCCGGTGGTGCGTTTGATTGCCGAACACCAAAGCAAACGGGAGCTCGCTGAACTGCTACAAAGTGCCCGCGCCGGTCTGTCCTGATCAGCTGTTGCCGGTCCAATCCTGATGCAACGCCTCCGAGATCTGTTGTTGACTGGAATCAGTCTGTTTATCCTCAGTCTGCCGATCTGGCATTACTTCTTGCTGCGTCCCTGGCCTTTGGAACATGCTGATGGGCAGGTGAACTGGTCACGGGATTGGGACTGGCAGCGACTGGATCAGCTACTGGAACGCAGCTCGCTGATGGAACCAGTCGGCTTATCCGCGGGTGAAAGCGCCAGCCAAAGAGATGAGCGCCCTCGTGAGCTGGTGGTATTGTCTGGCAGCGTGTTCGAGTTGGCTGACTTTAGCGGCTGGCGGCGCTGGGCGGCCAAAGCTCCGGCTTGTCCAGGTCCACTGCCGCAGCGGGTTTTTCAAATTCGCTTTCCCGACCGGCTGGTGCTGATTGACTCTGGTCTGGATCCAGGCACCAGCAGTACGACCGATGATGCCGGCGCGTTTCAGGAGACTGTCAAGCGGGCCCTGGTCCGTGCCGATGCCGTCTTTTTTCGCAGTAGTGACGCCTATAGTATGGAGACTGCTGCCCATACGCCGGATATATATCACTTTCGCGGCGCGCTGCGCTTTACAGCCAGCCAGCTGCGGGGACGGCGCATACGCGACCGGCTGTTTCCACCGGCAGTCCTCGAAACCGTGCGCCAGGTCAAGGCTCGGCCGGTAAAAATGTACGCCCCCGGCTTACTGCTATTGCAACCGGATGGGCTGCGACCGGACATCCTTTGGTTTCTGGTGCGCACCCAGGACGCCCGCAGTGTCCTGATTGTGGATCCCTTCTGGGCCGTACTACAGTGCCCTGATGCAGCGGCACCTCCCGGTCGGATCTGGTATTGGCAGCAAGCACACCGCCTGGCCGGGACCCGGAAATGGGCCGGCTGGATTCAGAGCCGGCCCCGGCAGTTCGAGCTGCTCTGGTGAGCTGCCTGCCGGGACAGGGCTGCAACCTGATGCAGTCTGACGGATCAAATTTACGAGCGCTGGAACTCCTTTTTGACCGCCAACGCAGTAATCAACAGACTAATACAAAGCACCACTCCTGACCAGAGTGCCAGTTCCCAACGTTGCAGCAAAAGCGCGCCGGGGAAAAAGAGGCCGGCATAAACCAGGGTTGTCCCGGAAAGCCAGCCTGTCAGAGGCCATAGCAGCGGCAAGGAGGGAGCTGATTTGGTGCCGCGAAAGGACCGCCAGCCCGGTCCGGGCGGTTGAATCCGATCATAGAAGCGCTGTAAAAGCGCTGTGTTTTCCGCGGGACTGGCATACTGTACTATCAGGATCGTTACAATGGAAAGCGGTACAATGATAAACAGATTTTGCGGTGCTGGCGGTATTTGATAGCCAGCCGCGCTAAACCAGGCACTGTTTTCCAGCAAGCGCATGGCCAATAGAATGAATACAGGCGCGATCATCGAGGTCAACTCTGCCACAGCGTTGACTCGCCACCAATACCAGCGCAGCAAGAGTACAAACCCCATCCCGGCAGTCGCTGAAAGCAGGAAATCCCAGGTCTCTTTGATCGACGACAACAGACCAAAGCTCACCACCAGGGCCGCGACAATTAAAAGCAGTCCCAAAAACTGGGAAAGCCGGATATAATATCGGTCGCTCTTGTCCCGCTCCACAAAGCGTTTATAAAAATCATTTATTAAATAGGATGCGCCCCAGTTCAGGTGGGTCGAGATGGTCGACATGTAGGCTCCCAGAAATGCCGCCAGCAACAATCCTTTGAAAGGTACCGGCAAAAGATCGCGCATTAATTGCACATAAGCCGCCTCTTTGGCCGCCGTTTCGGCCCCATGCAGTTCCGGATAAATGACGAGCACAGCCAGCCCGGCTAGTATCCAGGGCCAGGAACGGATGCAGTAGTGAGCGATAATAAACCATAGAGTCGCTAAAAGGCCGTGTTTTTCATCCCGGGCGGACATGATTCGCTGGGCCACATAACCGCCGCCGCCGGGCTCGGCACCCGGATACCATGAGGCCCACCATTGCACCAGTACATACGCCAAAAAAGAGGCCAGACTGATTTTGGCCGGAACACCGGCACTGCCTGCCGGATCAGCAGTCAGCGGGACCGGGCTGTTGCTGAAGTCGGGAAAAAAATCCAGCCACACATCCGGCAGGATTGCATGCAGGCCGCCGGCGTTCTGGATCGAATCATGCTGCAAGGAAAACCAGGCCAAAAGGATGCAGCCCAAAAGAGCGATCACAAACTGGAAGGCATCTGCAATCATCACGCCCCATAGCCCGCTCAAGGCCGAATACAGCAGGGTAAAAAAAGCGCAGCCAATGACGATTGCCTGGGCCATGCTGATCTGCAGGGATCCGACTTGCAGGGATCCGATTTGTATGGCAATGCCCCGGGTCGCCGGGAATGCCGTCTGAATGATGGTCAGCAAGGCCAGATTGACCCAAGCCATCACAATCAAATTCAAAAAGAAACCGAAATAAATGGACTTGAATCCGCGTAAAAAATTGGCCACCGGGCCGCTGTAACGAATCTCGATAAATTCAAGGTCGGTCAGGATTGCAGCCCGTCGCCACAAACGGGCGTAGAACCAGACGGTAAACATGCCGCCAATCGCGGCGCTCCACCATAGCCAGTTGCCGGAGATCCCCATGGATCCGGTCAAACCTGCGACCGTCAGGGGCGTGTCCGCTCCAAAGGTTGTGGCGACCATGCCGGTGCCGAGCAGGAGCCAATGACCCTGCCGGCCCGATAAAAAGTAATCGCTCAAGCGGCTGGTTTTGGTGCGCGCCAGAAACAGGCCCAGTCCCAGGCTGATCGAAAAATAAAGTATAATAACAATCCAGTCGCCGCTTGCAAGTGTCATGATCGTGTCCTGTTCAGGCTGCCCGGCGGGCAGATTTTAGTGGTCATCCTGTGAATCATCAGAAGGATGGGGCAAATGCAAATCCCGAAAGGGAACAAGCGACCATGGCGCAGTGTCGGGAGCTATTGACAAGCCTTTCCAGCAGTCATTCCTGGTGCCAGGATCCGATATATAATATGAATCAAACAGCCAGTCTAGCGCCGGAGGAATCCGGGAGCAGCGTTGCCGCGGTCTTTGAGTTTGACGGGATCATTTTTCATCCCGAAGCCCGCTGGAAGATCCGTGACATTCGGCTGGGGGTGCTGGGTTCACGGGTCAATTTTCCAGAAGCCCTGCACATGTACCAAAGCCATGTGGAACAATATCCGGAAATGTTGCTCACGGACTGCTTTACTCTCGATGAATTTGAGTATCCGTTCATCGAAAGCAGTGATGAAAATATCACTCCTCCGGAGGTAATCGCCCGCACGGCCAGTAATCACCTGTTTCGCGGGCATGATTTGTTCTTTTTGTCTTTTAGTCAGCACCGCGAACTGCAAAGCATTACAGATCGGCTGATTGGCGAGTTGCGTTTTCCGGTCTTGAAGAATCCCTTTAGTGAAGCCAGCCATCTGTACCCCCGGACTGGCAGTTTTGAACAACGGGCCCAGGATAAATTTGAGCTGGTCCGACGTCTGCTGCAGCGGCGTGATACGCGGGTGATGAACCGGATCTCGTCAACGCAGGCTAATTATGAACGGATCCATCTGTATCATAGTGATCCGCTGTGCGCCGCGCTGCTGCAGCGCTATGTGCAGGATCACAAACAGGAACTGATCGGCGGCCGTAATGCCATCGTCTTCAGCCGCATTGCTCGGGCCGCAGAAAAGAACTTGTAGCCTGACCCTGAGCCGGTATCTGGTATTTTATGGAGCCTGCGAACCCTTACGAATCTTCAAGCAAACCCGCTTCGTCCGCCGGTTCCTATGGCGGCCATCCGCGGACCAATGGTCTGGCGATTGCTGGATTTGTACTGGGTCTGCTTTCTGTCACGCTGGGCTGTGTATCCTGTCCGCCGCTCTTTAGTATTCCAGGCTTGATTTTTTCGATGATCGGCCGCAACCAGATCCGGGAAACTGGCGAAGACGGCCGCGGACTGGCTGTGACCGGCATGATTTTGTCCGGGATCAGCCTGGCCTTTCTGGTATTTGCAATTGCGTTGTATGTGGGTCTGTTGGCAGCGGGTATGCTGTCTGAAAAATATAAACCCTGATTCAAACAGCCCGGTTTTCAGCCCCGGGGATGATATTTCTTGTGGACTTCCTTCAGAGTGCGGCTGACCATATGCGTGTATACCTGGGTCGTCGAGATATCAATGTGACCCAGTAGTTCCTGCACGCTGCGCAGGTCGGCGTTATTCTCAATCAGGTGCGTGGCAAAGCTGTGGCGGAAAGTGTGCGGAGTGACGGTCTTTTTAATCCCGGTGCGGCTCAGGTATTTTTTCAACAGCCGCCAGACAGATTTACGGTTCAGGCAATCTCCTTTTTTGCTGACAAAAAAATACTCGCTAAAGCGCTCTTTCAAAAGGTCGGACCGGGAATTGTTTTGGTAGCGCTGCAAGAGTTCCAGGGCATGCTCGCCAAAGGGCACCAGTCTTTCGCGGTTGTTCTTGCCCCGGATCGTAAGGAACATGTTTTCAAAATCGATGTCGGCAGATTTCAGCAGGCAAGCTTCAGAAATTCGCAATCCGCTGGAATACAGCAGTTCAAAGATAGCTTTGTCCCGCAGTTCAAAGATATCATTTTCATTTATGACATTAAAGAATTCATCTATTTCGGCGATGGTCAGGTATTCTGGCAGAGTGCGGTCCACTTCCGGGGTCTGCACGTCCACGGCTGGATTCAGCTGCACGCGTTCTTCGTCTTTCAGGTAGCGGTAGAATTGACGCAGGGCCGCAACAGCCCGCGCCATCGAGCGCCCCGAGATTTGCCGGGATTTTTGGTCCTGTAAAAACTCGCTGATATCATCACTGCTGGCATCTAGCAAATTGCGGTTTTTCGTATGCACGAATTTTTGAAACTTTTTTAGATCATAGGTATAGGAAAAGATCGAGTTTTCACTGAGACCCTTTTCCACCAATAGGTAATCCTGAAATTCCTGAATGATTGCTTCTTTCGTTGTCACAGCTTCTGGACCTGTTGGCTTTTTAGTTACTTGCCGGTGCAAGTGTGCCGGTAGTAATAACATCGGAAGACCGGGCCGGGCGGGCCGAGTTTTTTATGTCGCCGGGCGCAACTTTCATTGACTGGAATCGTCAAAAAATTAGCCGGCGGGATTGTAAAAGACTCAAGTTTCCGGAGCGGGTAGTCGCAAGACGTTTTTGCGCAGTAGCCCCGGGATTGTCGGGTAGGAAATGGTAATGAAGCGATTTAATATCTTGAAAAGTCTGCTGACCACGCTAGGTCTGGTTTTGACTGTCTCCTGGTTGGTGGCGCAGCCGCAATCCGCCGCCCCGCATGTGTCGCCTTTGCCGCTCGCTAGCGCCTACGAGGAAGAGCTGCCCAAAACCAGAGCGATGCTGCCACAGGCCACAGTCAGCCTGAGCGGCCTCAAGGCGGTTTTGATTGGCGCTCCAATCGATGGAGATCAAGGCTCGCAAACACGCAAACAAATCGAAAACCTCAAAGCGACCGCCGCGGAACTGCGGCAGAACAAGGTGCAGGTCTATGAGTTTTATAGCCCGGCCAATCAGTGGTCACGTATCAAAGCCAGCGCGCGGGGAGCCCATTTTCTGATTTATCGCGGCCACGGGGTCTACGATGGCGAGCGACCCCCCGGCTGGGTAGGCGGATTCAGTTTGAGTGAGAGCTTCGTTTCTGCCGAGCAAATTCGACGGGATCTAAAACTGGCCAAGGGCGCCATTGTGATGCTCTACGGCTGTTTTACGGCAGGCAATGCCGGTTATGATATCGGTCAAATTGATGCCGCTGAGGCGGCCCGCCGGGTGCAACAATACTCCGCTCCTTTTGTCGCTAACCAGGCCGGTGCTTATTATGCCAGCTGGCATGCGGATGCCTTCCAATACTACATTGCCTGGCTTTTTGCCGGCAAGAGCGTGTCCCAAAGCTGGCAGGCCTATCGGGCGTATGATGCCGCCACAGTCGTCCGCAAAGAATTGCCAGGGCAGTCATCCTATGTGCTCTGGCTGGATCCGGATGATTACCAGGGCAAAACCGCCTGGGATAACGCCTTTGTGGGGCAGGCTGACGCAACCCTGGTCGGATTATTCGGGGAGCCGTCCACGTTTGTAAAGTTTCGCAACTGGATTATGGATTAAACGCGGGGTCCGGTCAGGGGCGCGCAAACCGATCTCGGTGCAGCTCATCCTGGGCGTTGGCCGGGCAAGGCGGTTCACACCTTGATGCTTTGCCAGCGTCCTTGACGCCATAGGTACCAGAAGATCAGGGCCAGTCCTGTTCGGTAGCAGGCATTTGCGATCCACACTGCTGTGAGTCCGTAGCCCAGGAAAACCAGCAGGGCGGCGCCTGGCAGGAATAGTCCCCATTGCAGCAAAATCGAAACCTGCATGACCCGGCGGCTGTCTCCTGCGCCGAGCAGGGCATTCATCAGAACCAGACCTACGGACTCTAAAAACATCAGGCCGCCTGTGATCATCAGGGGCACCCGGCCGGCGCTCAAAACCGCGGCAGCGCCATCCCCCTGGATGAAGACCCCCATCAGTTCTGCCGGGCTGAGCCACATGGGAATACCGATCGTAGCCAAAAGCAGCATACCGATCCACATCACCTGACAACCCCAGGAACTGGCATCCGCAAATTCCTGGCGTCCCAGGGCCTGACCGACGAGCGTCGCAGCGGCTAGTCCCAGGGCAATGCCGGGCAGGTAGCCGACCAGCATAATATTGATGATGATATTGGCCGCAGCCAGCTCGCTGGTGCCGATTTTTTCAATAATCAGAAACAGGGTCAATAAACCGGCCGAGAAAAAGAGCTGCTGGATGCCGTTTGGCAGTGAGATACGCACAAGGCCGCCCAGGGTGCCCTGGTCAGGAAAGCGGCGTAAAAAACCCATCGGCCGCACCTGCCGCCAACCCATAACCAGATAGATCAGGCTGCCGGCGACAACTGAAATCGCCGATGCCAGCCCGGCGCCCATCGTGCCCAGCCGTGGAAAGCCGTAGTGACCGAAGATCAGCACATAATTGAGGCTGATATTGATGATGTGCATGACCACCAGGGTTCCCATATATATATGAGATTTTTTAATACCATTCCAAAAGCCGCGAAAGCTGAAATTGATTCCCACGGCAAAAGCAGCCAACAGCCGGACTTGCAAATAGGGCGTTCCGGCAGCGGCCACAGCCGGATCGCTGACCATGATTCGGAAAATATCACCGGCAAACCAGGCCAGTCCCAGACCGAGCGGGATTCCGCCGGCCAGGGCCATCAGGATGCCGCCATTCAGAGCGTAGGCGGCAATTGCAGACTGCCCTTCGCCAATTCGGCGCGCAGCCATGGCCTGCACCCCGGCAGATAGTCCCAGAATCAAAGAGATGGCAAAAAAGTTGGTAAAACCGCCAATACCGATGGCTGCAACCGATGCGGCACCCAGTTGGCCAACCATGGCTGTATCGACCAGATTCAGGATATTCTGCGAGAGCATGCCGCCCATAATGGGCAGGGCCAGGCCTAGAATCTGCTGAACACGCTCGCGGGGGATCAGGGTGAAGGTGGTCACGCCCCCCCTGCCAGGGCTTTGCTAATATAGTCTTTTAGATCTGCAATGGCGACCCGTTCCTGCCTGGTTGAATCGCGGTGGCGGACAGTCACACACTGGTCATCTTTGCTTTCGTAGTCGACAGTAATGCACAGCGGGGTGCCGCATTCATCCTGCCGGAAGTAGCGCTTGCCAATCGACCCGCTGCTGTCCAGTTCACACAGAAAATTACGGCGCAGATCCTGGTAGAGATCCTGGGCCAGCTCCAAAAGACCATCTTTCTTTTGCAAAGGAAAAATGCCGACCTTGACCGGGGCGATCGCCGGCGCGAACTGCAGGATACGTCTTTCTTCCTTGCTGCCTGCATGCTCTATGGCAAAGGCGTCACACAGTACAGCCAAAAGCAGTCTGTTCAGCCCCAGAGCCGGTTCTACTACGTAAGGCAGGTATTTTTCATTGGTTTCCGGATCGTGCCAGGTGAGATTCTTTTTGGAAAAGTCGGCATGCTGAGTCAGATCATAGTTGGTCCGCGATGCGATGCCCCAGATTTCGCCCCAGCCAAAGGGGAACTTGTATTCTATGTCGACTGTATTGTCGGAGTAAAAGCTGAGCTCATCGGCACTGTGTGAGCGGACGCGCAGATTTTCACGCTTGAGGCCGATCTCTTCCAGCCAGTGCATGCAGAACTCGACCCAATACTCAAACCATTCCTTTTGGGTGCCCGGCTTGCAGAAAAATTCCATTTCCATCTGTTCGAACTCGCGGGTACGAAAAACAAACTGTCGGGCAATAATTTCGTTACGGAAGCTTTTACCAATCTGGGCCACTCCGAAAGGCACCTTTACCCGGCAGGAGTCGCTGATATTTTTAAAATTGATAAAGATGCCCTGGGCAGTTTCCGGACGCAGGTAAACCTGTTGGTCTGTGCCGCTTACCGATCCCATCCGGGTTTGAAACATCAGATTAAACTGGCGCGGTTCGGTGAAGGTGCCTTTTTTGCCGCAGGTCGGACACTGCAGTTCGGCGTGTTTTGCGTGGAAAAGTTTTTGCAAGGCTTCCAGATCCTCGGTGACCATTTCGGGCCCGAGAAATTCCTCTACGTATTGGTCCGCGCGCACCCGGGCCTTGCAGGCGGTGCAATCCACCAAAGGATCATTAAAATTGCCGACGTGCCCGCTGGCCTCCCAGACCCGCGGATGCAGCATGATCGAGGAATCCAGCCCGACAATATCATCACGATCGCGCACGAAGGCCTGCCACCAGGCATCCTTGAGATTCTTGAGCACCTCGACCCCGTAGGGGCCGTAATCGTAGGTATTGGATAATCCGCCGTAGATTTCGGATCCCGGGAACACAAATCCCCGTCGCTTGCACAGCGCAACAATGTCTTTCAACGGGTCGTGGGCTTTCGGGTTCTCTTTGGCCATCTATAAAGGACAAAACTGGTCTGGCATTGCTCTCGCAATCGAATTTTGGCCGCTAATTGAAAAATAGTCAGCGCCATTGAGAGCCGGGCTTCGATTTCAACTTGCGCTTGTTCCTGCATGAAAGTGACTTGGTCAGTGAACCCGCCGTCAGGGTTCTGTAGCAATGGAAATCGATCCAGCTTTGAATCTGAATGCCAAGCATCGCCGTTATCATGAGTCTGTAGAGTACAGTTTGCTGTTACGGCTCAGCGTCGTGTTTGCCTGGCTGAGCTGTTTTTATAGCCTTGGCGTGCTCGTTCCCCTGGCGCTCTATATCTTGCTGCCCGGTCATCGATTTGTACGCTGGCATTCTTTTTTGGCTGTAATTGTGCATCTGACTGTGTGGGTGGCGCAGGTTTTTTATTATGTACCTGCTTTGCTGTTCGTTATCGAGTTACAGCAGCAGTTTATCACTCCCGTCGATTTTCTGGGCCAGCTCTTTGCGGAAGACGCCATTATCAGCGGATTCTTGCTGCTTGTGATCAGTGTGGCCACCTGGTTTGGAGTCGTCATCAGCCTGGCTGGCCGTCGCGCTCTGGCTTTGTTGCAACGCGAAAATCTGACTCTGGCCGCCGCGCTGCGGGATCTGTTGATCGCCCTTTTGATCACCCCGGCTTTCTTTTATGTGCGCGGTCTGTGGGGCAGCAACGGCCCGACCGACAACACTTTTTTGGCCCTCAATCTGGAGTATTTCAAGGAGCCGGCCATGCTCCTGCCCGGCCACGCCGTCCTGGTGTTCAGCGTTTGGCAGGCGCTAATCGCCCTGCGTTCCCGGCGGGTTTTCCTGGGTTGGCTGACTGGTCCGTTCCTGCGTCTGGAGTGGGCCCGCCGCTCGCGAGGCTTACGGCGCTACCGGCATGTACGCCTGCGGAACTGGATCTGGCCCGGTGCCGGGCAGGCCTTTGACGGCCACTGGCTGGCCGGTCTGGCCAGTATGTTTAGCTACGCTCTGGGGGTCCTGTTTTTGGTGCTGAGTGCCGGTTTGTGGTATGGGCACACCTTTGGCCAAATCAGCGCCGTGAATGCGAATGCGACCTGGTTTTTATTAGAGCAGCTGGGCCTAAAACCGCATGGTCTAACAGACCAGGTCTTCGATACGGTTTTCAGCCAATGGTGGGTAATGCTCTTGTTGGTCACCTACCTGTTCGGTTGCCAACTCGTAGCCTGGTGGGATGCCCGACTGCGGTACTTTGGTCCCAGGCAGGCGGCCAACGCACCGCGTTTTTGGCTGACTTCCAGTCAGGGTTTGTTACTGCACCTGATACCGGTGGCCATCGCGCTATTGATTCCGATCACCGTAAATCCCTTTCCGGCGCTCGTGCAGGCTCTCAGCGGTCTCAATCCGTCTGACGAGCAACTGGCTCAAAATGAGCAGCAGCCCATTCCCGTGATCCCCGAGTTTTTTGATCCCGATCAAAGCAGTAATACCGGAATCATTTTTCATGGTGATCCGGATGCTGCCACCGAGCCAGAACCTGCCCGCCCGTCGGCAGATCCAGCCGGTAGGCCCCGGTCAGATCCCCAGCCGACGCCCGAAGACCAGGATCCAGCTGCAGGGCCTGGTGCGGACCCCGGCGCAACCGGACCCGAAAAGAGCGAAACACAGGCCAACCGGCAGCGCGATTCCGAATCAGTTGAAAATCAAAAGCCGCCCGGCAAGCGCGAAAAGCAAAACTACAGCAGTTACCTTTCGATCCGCATCCGATCGGGAGAAAAAGCGGATCGCTACTGGCCGGGAATGCCAGTCCCCTATCATGCTGTTTTCGAATATACCATTAATGGGCGCGGACGCTTGCACTCTGTGCGAGTGCTGGAAGGATCCGGCCACCCCGAGGCCGATCAGGTCACGGTCGATTTAATCCAGTCCCTGGACCCGGTTTTGGCTCCGCCAGGCAACCGGGCAGTGATTGTGCGGGAGCTGTTCTGGAATACACACGCGGGCGATAGCGGTCTGCCTACCGAGCGTCAGCGTCGTCTGAGCACTCTTTTTGATGGCCGCGAGATCCTGCCGGCAGACCGGGGAGCAGCAGAGTAAGTATGGCAGTGACAGCCTGGATTTTAGCTTTGATCAGCGTTGCGCCCCTGATGCTAGTACTGGTATGGTACAATGAACGTAATTATCCGGGACCGGCGGGTGCCTTATGGCAGCGTTTTATAATGCCACGGCTGGATACTGATAGCCGGCAGTTCATCTGTCCTGCGGTTTACAGCGGTTTTTTAGGCGGCATTGCGGCAGCGTACATTGTGCTCCAGATGAACCGTCTGGTGTTTAATGCCGAGATGCTGGTCATGGAGCCTGGGTCGGCCGTCAGCTGGACCCTGCAAATGGCCTTTATCCAGGCAGGCCTGTTGGAGGAAGCAGTCAAGTGCGTGCTTGCTTTAGGGATTGCCCTGCTATGGAGCTATGACAAGGGCCGGGACCGCGTTGCCGGCAGCTTTATTCTGACCGCCACAGCGGTTGGGCTGGGATTTGCGTTCCTGGAGAATACGGAGTACATGCTGGTGTTGATGCAGATCCAGGGCTTTATGCAAGCGCTACTAGCGCGCAGTATGGCGGCCCTGGCACATATGCTCTTTGGTCTGTGTTTTGGGCTGTTCGTAGTTGCCGGCCAGGCTCGTGGGCAGACCCTGTTGACCGCCGCCGGCCAGGGTACGGCAGCGGCTGTTTTGTTGCATGGTGTATTCGACTTCTTTGCCTTTCCGCAGGGTTTTTTTGCCAATACTCTGACAACGCTTTGGCTGCTCTTGATTCTGACCTTACTCTTGCGCTGGTACTTTCGCCTGATGCCCGATCAGCGACCGTCGCATAGCGGCACAGTCCTGGCAGTCCGCCTGCAGCGAGCAATTGGATCGGCAGAAAATCAAGGTGACGCCCTTTTAGCCGATCTGCAAGCAGCGCTGGCTGCCAATGAGGCCTTGACAACTCCGTACCAATATCGAGAACGAACAGCAATGAATGCTATTTCTGAAACCGGATTACCGGTGATTGAATTTGCGGATATTCTAAACGAAATTCCGCCGCCGAACCTGGCCTGGCAAGAGGCATTTCCCACCCAGCGCGGAGCCTTTCATCTGGCTCCTGGCGGCGCTGCGGCTCCCTTTGCGATGTGGGAATTCTGTGCGGCGCGCGGTATGGGCAGTCAATTGGCCGGGATGCTGGAGCAGGATATGACGCCAGGGGAATTGCCCCAGCGCTTCAGGGAGGAGTGGTTGTCCAACAAACAGCAATTGCTGCAAGCCCTGCAGGTGCAGCCAGTGGATTGTGGTAGCTGGAATAGCAGCGTTTTCGCAACCGACGCCCGGTCAGCCTGGTCTGCACTACACGCATGCGGCATTGATCTGGCAACCATCCAGCCGATTCAAGTGCTTGAATTCCGTATCAGGACCGCTGCCAGCGGGGAATCGAACCCGGATCTGTATGTCTACTATTCACAGGGTTTGCAGGCCCTGTATGGTCATGAATGTCTGGTTAGTTTGCCGCATCCCCTGCCCAGTATGCGCTGGTTTTTCCTGCGGCTGGCCATGTATGTACCCGAGCAGGCGCCCTGGTTAAAGCCTTTCCAGGTAATGCTGAGTGATTCCTCGTTGAGTCTGGGAGAGCCGCGCGGCTGGTGGCGGGCCTTCATGCCGGTGCCGCTCTTCGGTCATTTACATACCAGCCTCAAGAATCTCTTTCCG
>JAGRNA010000021.1 GCA_020441005.1 Leptospiraceae bacterium | reverse complement strand
TATGTAACCCGGGGAGATATGTGACACAGCTTTCCAAGGGAATTGAAGTAGAAAGCCCCTGTTTGAGCATGGTTTTGCAAAACAATCCAAACAAAAGGCAATCTACCGATGGAACGATACAACAAGGACCGGCTTTTAATCCAGCAAAATTTAAAAGGCATCAGAAACAACGAAATCCGGCGCAAGGCCAGATTCCTGATTCTGATCATGGAATCGAAATCAGTCAAAGAAGGTTGTGACAAGACCGGCATAATCAAGCAGTCATTTCACAGATGGCATAATCGTCTTAAGGAGCATGATTTTGATCTACAATGTCTTGCAAACAAGTCCAGAAAACCGCACCATTCGCCAAACAAAACCTGCGCTGCTGATGAAGAACTGATTGTCAATCTCAACGCAGAACATGGAAATTCGGACCGGTTGCTCGCAATTCAGTTTGAAAAAAAGACGGGCAGGAAGATCGGACATTCCACGATCTGTGCTGTTTTGAAGCGCAATGATCGTGTAAAAAAATATCGAACGATTAAGCCGAATTCTTTTAACAGGCGCTATAGTGCCCCAAATCCGCTGGATAGAGTGCAGGCAGACACGCTCTGGACCGGTTTGACGGATAATAACGGTAACAGGGTCTATATGACCGGTTTAATTGATGATCATAGCCGCTTTGCCTACGGCGATTTAAACGATGAAAAGGGCGGCTTTGCGGCCACTTCGTCTCTGCAAAATTTTCTCAGTAAAGTCGGAATTCCCAAACTCGTACAGACCGACAACGGAACCGAGTTTACCAATCGCTATGTTTCCGAGTTGAATCATAAGCGGCAGAAAGAGGCGAGTAAAGCGGCCTTTGAAACCCTGCTTGAAAAAATGGAAATTGAACATCATCTGATCCGGCCGCGAACTCCCCAGCACAACGGCAAAATTGAGCGATTCAATCAAACAGTTTTGAAAGAGTTTTCAGCTCGGGTCCCCGACAATCTGCCGTTAGCTGATTATAGAAAACTTTTTAAAGCATATCTCTTGTGGTACAACTGTGAGCGACCGCACTCCAGTATAAAGTATTTGACTCCCGCAAATGCATTTTATAAACAGGGTATGCAAATACCTGCTTAATATGTCACATATCTCCCCGGGTTTTACATTTTTCCTGTGTTTCTTCCGCAAAAAGCTCCTGCAGCTCTTCGTCTACAAAGCTGTCCGGTTCGGTCTGCAGGGTCTGCCAGTCCAACAGGCCTGCAATCTCGACTGGCACAATTGCCTGTAACGAAGCAACGGCGTGCGAACTTTCTGACAGCACATCCTTGATGAACTTGTCGTGCGGGTTATTGACAGACACCGGCTTGTTTTTTCCACTCTGAACCCCAGGATTCAACTCAGGGCAATTGAAATCGTCCTTCTACAATGCCGGGCACAGTGATGTCCTCATCCAGATTTTCCCAGCGTAGAGCGTATCCATTCAAACGCAGTTCAACAGCCTGGAGTTCTGCATCGGATGCTGATTTTAAAATTTTGAAGCGATTGGCCGGAAATCCAATAATGCGTGAATCCGTCAGCTCACAAAAGATCATACGTCCCTCTGCCCAGGCCCTGACTGCGGCCGGTTCTGTGGATTGCTCTTTAGCGGCGGTGGAACTCATAATATTTCTCCGTTAAAAATTCCCGGTTTTTGTAAACCAGTTGTTCTATTTTGCGCAAATCAGCCGGCTTGATTCCCCTATTGATAGCCAATCGTATCGGATTTAGCCAAAACTTGCATTCACCGTCGGAATTGGCGACATGGATATGGCCAGGCTCCAACCCTTCGTTTGAGTAAAAATGAAACCGCAATGAGCCAATCCGCAAAACTGTCGGCATTTGAAAAAAATGACAGCCAATCAAAGCACTGCAAGTCTTTTTTTAGACAACGCGGCTCAAGCCAGCTTTGCTGACCAAAAGCTGCCAGACTCAGACATAGTGGTCGCAAAGCGAGTGCTGTCCTGTGCGATCAGGGAGCAATGCCATGGACATGAACACTTTACTCCCATCCTGGGGGGGGTGTGTCACAAATACGAGTGGAAGGAGGCCGGTTGACCTTCATTTCTTTGTGCCCAAAGAAAGTAAGCAAAGAAAAGCCCGCCGCAGTGATTTCCATCCGGGAAATCAAGCGGCGGTGTTTGTGCGCGGCGTCCGTGCCGCTCCAAATTCACCACATTGCATGGCGAAATCATTATTCCTGTGCCGGGCGACCAGCCGACACAGATCTCATAGCCACTGCTTGTAAACACAACCGTTTTTTGCTGCGTTTCATCCGCAAAAAGCTCCCGCAGCTCTTCGTCTACAAAACTGTCCGGTTCAGCCTGCAGGGTCTGCCAGCCCAACAGGCCTGCAATCTCGACTGGCACTATTGCCTGTAACGAAGCAACGGCCTGTGTTCTTTCTGACAGCACATCCTTGATGAACTTGTGGTGCGGGTTATTGACAGACACCGGCTTGTTTTTCTCCGAGGGGGTGAAACCCCCTCGGGCTCCCCCTGTTGCTGCATGGACCTGCAGGTGTCAGGTCAATACTGTTACTGTACACCCATTCTAATTACTCAGAACTATTGTACAGTCAGGCAATTTCGACTTTAAAGCGGGCATTCTGTATTGATACTTTTTTGAAATAATCAAGTGCTTTAATGTGGCAGGCAAATTGGAACCATCACCTGGATCAATTTTAAGCATTTTTAACCACTCTATTTTAGTATGTGAAAGCGGTGATATATCATGAACTAAAGTATTGGAAATATCAAGTGTTTTAAGCTGTACTAGTCCACTTAAAGAATCGATGCTTTCCACTTTTGTATCATTAATTTTAAGAGAATGTAGGTTAGTAAAATATGCAAGAAATGATATATCTTTTACAGTGGAGATCCTCCGTAAAGCAAGCAGCTCAATATGCGGAACCTTTTTCAAGTCTGAATAATCTGCAATCCGGGATGCATCAATGATAACCTTTTTAAGGTGCTTCAATTCATCTATCCCAGCCAGGTTTGGCATATCCATGCCAATTATTATCAAGCTTTCAATATACCCGCTTGTTGGCCTTACCCCACCAATGTAAACCGATTTCAACCTGGTCTGATTTGAATCATTCGTTGTTTTTTGCTGACATGTATAAAACAAAGCAGCAAGAAACAGCAAAAAGCATGTTTTTATTTGCATGTCATCATACCGAAATTCGTAAAAGTTTTATCATTTTCGTTTAAATCATTTACATCTCCGAAAAAATGATTGGGAGATGGTGGAAATTCCTTTGGATCATCATATTGAATTACCACCTTCCCTTTTTCATCAATTTTTATATCGGTTATAATGCGTGAGTGTACTGTACTTGTCCCATATACAATATGACCCGCTTTTAATTGTGCTTGTATTTGCTTAACCTGTTTTTCCGTTAAGCCTGACGTCACTCTAAATACTTTACCATCTTGTTTGCTAGTTCCTATTACGCTTTTTTGAACAATCGGTGTAAATTCATATTTTTTCTTGCTAGCACCAGTCAATATCGCCCAATCATTCTTTTTCAGTAAATTCGCCACATTTGCTCTGGTTATACCATTGGACATGCCGCCGCTCGCAAATCGATACATATTACTCGTAGTACTATCCAATCGCGTCTGCTCATTCAATAATTCTTTAGTAACCATGCCATCGATTGATTCAGGCAGCAGATTTTCATAACCTTTGTGCATACTCGTAAAACGCAACTCAAATTGTTCAGAAGTCATGTCTGGCGGAATAATCCCCAATGCTTTTAATTCCATGATTGCACTAGCCCCTTCACATTCAGTCCCGCGTAAGCCAGCAACATTAAAAGTTTGAACAGTAGTTCTTTGTATTCTATATTCATTATCTTTGAAAAATTGTTTAGCTTCTTCTTTAGATTCACCTGTGTAGTTGCCACCTGCTGCCAACCATTTTTTAAAATTGTCAATATCCTCAAATGCTGATTTACCAAGTTCGTTGTTTTTTTTGTCATCCTGAAATGCTTCACTGTAATCAACAATTAACTTCTCATATTCTTTGGAATCAAGAACTTGTTGCATTTGATTGTAATTGAAGCTATTGCTACCCCGTTTATTTGATGGATTATTTGAACCACCCTTTTCCTGACCGTATGGCTTATCATCGTATAACTAGCCGTAATAACCACTAACCGCGTTGTTTAGCAGATCATCAACTGACTCTGCTTTGTCAATTTGTTCAAGTCCACCGGAGCCTTCAAGCAGGCGTTTGAAATCTGCTATGCCATTTAAAACCAGGGGCCCTTCATTTTTGGTTTTTAAAACAGCACCAGCGCTTCCTTTTTTGCGCTCGATGAAAGTGCCATCACCCATTTTAATAGTGTAATTTGTAGTGGCAACTTCTTCATTGAGCAAGGCTTGGAGTGCTTTTTCAGCAGGGCTAGCACAAATCGATGTGTATTTACATGCACTGAATTCAGTGGCGTCAACCTCAACCGGATCAGCTGACTCATTGCCCATCAGGATTTCACCCGGATCCCGATCCGTAGATTCTTCCTCCTCTGGCTGTTCCTCCTTCCCCGTCTCGCCATTCTCGCCGCCGTCTACCGTCGCCATGTCGGTGTCATTCGGCTGCTCTTGCTCATCGTCGCCGAACAGGTCGTCCCAGAGGTCGGTAGCGCCGTCGGTGACCGAGTTCCACAGGTCCTCGCTCACTGCCAGGGCGTCGTCAAGGCTGGGCACGGACCAGTTGCCGTTCTCGTCGGTTTCGCTGACCGTGTTGCCATTATGGCTGACACTGCCGTTTACGTTGCCGTTGTTGTCGCCGCTCAGGTTGATATTGGTATTACCGGCGCTGAGATCAATGCTGCCGTTACGGTTGCCGTTGGAATCGCCGTCCCCCTTACTTTCTTTTGGCTAAAAGAAAGTAAGCAAAGAAAAGCCCGCCGCGGTGATTTCCATCCGGGAAATCAAGCGGCGGTGGTTTGCGGCGCCCTCCTGTCGCCGGGCCAATCCTGTCCGTGGCGTCCGTGCCGGACCAAATTCACCACATTGCGTGATGAATTCAATATTCCTGTGCCTGGCGACCAGCCAACACAGATTTCATAGCCACTGCTTCTATACACAACCGTTTTTTCCTGCGTTTCATCCGCAAAAAGCTCCTGCAGCTCTTCGTCTACAAAGCTGCCCGGTTCGGCTTGCAGGGTCTGCCAGTCCAACAGGCCAGCAATCTCGACTGGCACAATTTCCTGCCACAATTCAACTGCCTGTGTCCTTCCTGACAGCACATTCTTTATGAACTTGTCGTTCGGGTTATTGACAGAAATCGGCTTGTTTTTCTCCGAGGGGGTGCTACGCCGCTCGAGTTCCCCGTTTACAGCATGCTACTACTTGTGTCTGGTTGCAACCCGCACAAAACAATCGAATCTATTGACTACTTTCGCAATCTCTTTCCATCTGTAACAATTCGGCAGGTTGGCCATCGGTGTTACTCAAAGTGATTGTTTTATCCTCATGTTTGAACCAAAATCGAAAGTAACCATTGCTACCAAGTATTTTTAGATAGTACCAGCGCCCAGAAACCAAAGGTTTCAGAACTTCAACTTTTCCTTTTTTTGTAATTAGTTCTCCATATTTAAAGCGCTTAACATTTATATTCGCACCTTCATTTATAGTTAAATACCATTTTGACTTGTGTTTCGTTTCAAAAAAATGATCGTCACATAAAAAGGACAATTCCTCAATATCTATAAAACCTACTTGAGTTGGATAAGTTTTTTTAAATTCAAAGTATCTTATTCCTGCACTCACTCCTGTCTCCATAGACACCAAAGCACTATATGTAATAGCTTTGCTGTCATTGTTATATTTATTATGACAGCTTAAGAATAACATAACAAATATTGGTATTATCAATTTATTCATTGCGGTGCTTTCTTTTAAGTATTGATTTACTTCAGGTTCTTCACAAACTTATTGTAAGCACCTAATGCTATATGGCCAGCATGGTATTCCAGCGTGTGCTTCAGGCCCATTCCGTCATTGGCTGTGGTATCACCAATGCCAGTAGAGTTCTCCTCTAATCTTGTATCAATCATTTCTGGTTTTCCGTTTGATTTGTATATCACGTTTCCTTTTGCATCACGCTTGGGCTTCATATTTGCATCATATTCTTTGTTTATTCGATTTCGAAACTCTTTTTTACCAATCACGCTAGCCTGGTAATGGTGGTATATTTCATGCGCAAGCATGCCCAATGAGTCTGGGTTGTATTGATCGTAGAGTCCCGATTTGTCAGGATTACTCCCATCATATCTGGTTATAGTAGCAGTACGTTCATCATAAACAGCTTCAAGAAATTTTAATCCGGTTTTTTCCTTTTCCTCGGCAATCTCTTGTTTACTTGGCTCATGCATTTTAATTTGCTTTAGTTCTGACTCCTTAATATCAGGTAAAAAGCCTTGCATTACTATCCGAGTATAAGGCAACAATGAAGTATCATCAGGTAAACTACCTTCTGCAATTTGCAGTTCTCTTTTAGCGTTCCATCTTTTCCATACTCCTTTGCTATGTTGTTTTTCTATAGCCAATTCAGTACTTAGGGCTTTTAAATATTTAGTCTTTTTGGCAGGGCTCATAGAATCCAGATCAATTCTGCCTGGAGCAGCAGCATCATTGCCAGAAAGAACACATTCGGCACAATTACGGAGCAATTCTTTGCGATCATGGCGTGCAACTTGTAATATAGCCGCATCTCTGCGTTCTTTCTCAGTCAGGGATTCTACTTTGTCATCTTTCAAACCGAGTTTTTCAAGCCTTGTAATGGATTCAACGCGGCCTAATAGTCCCTTGTCTTCTTCCATCATTTCAACAAATTTTTGTGGTCCATGTTCCTCGATCAGGCTTTTATCTCTAAGGATACGGTTGCGTGCACGGATAACATCGACCTGATTTTCTTCGAGCACGACCAGCTTATCAAGCATCTCCAGTTGGTCCATGACAGGGAATTCCAATTCAGATTTCATGTATGTGATTTTGTTTGTCATCAGGTCTTTTTTCATGATGATCCCATCAACAAACTTGTAAAGCAGCTTACCGTCTTGTGATTTAAAACTTTCAGTGTCACGATTCCAACTTAATTTCTGACCATCCAGTTCAATTTCCCCGCCTTTCTGGGCATTTTTCATTATTTTATCTTGATATTTGAACTGATATTTCACTCTATCAGATTCAGATTGACCACGGTGCTTGATGTCCGCACTTGATATACTTTCATAAGCTTTTTCTTCGTCTTCTACGTTTATTTCCGATCCAGCATCTTCCCAGGGGTCCGTGATTTCTTCCTCGTTACCAACTATTACCTTTGGCTGTTCATCCTCCCCAAACAATCCATCCCAAATATCGCCAGCGCCGTCAACGATAGCGCCACCTAAGTCAACGACCGTATCTACAGCATCATCCCAGCTGGGAACGCTCCAGCTACCGTCTTCATACTCAATCCCGTCTCCGATATTTCCAGTTACATTGCCGGCAGGGTCGCCGGTGAAGTTGACATCTCCTATACTGATGCTTCCCTCAGTTTCCAGTGACAGTCCGTCGCCGGGGTTATAGCTGATGTTGACCGGATCGATGTTCAGGCCGTCGACCTGCGGAAATCCGAGATCGGCCAGGTCCAGGTCAATGTTAACGCCGTCGTCGCCCAGCGACAGATCGGGCAGATCGAAGGGCAGGTGCTGGTTCAGGCCGAAGTTGTCCAGCAGGTCGCCGTTCAGGTTGGCTGTCAGTCCGCCATCGGTCGTGTAGTTCAGATCGCCATAGTCCGTGTTCAGGTTCAGGCCGCCATTGGAGCTGTAGCTCAGGTTGCCTAAATCGCTTTCATGGCTCCAGGTCAGTCCGCTGCCCGGACTGTAGCCGATGTCGCCGTAACCGCTGTCGATGGACAGGCTCAGGCCATCACTGGAATTCAACTTCAGCTTGAACGGGCTCTTGAGTTTGTCTTTTACCTTGTTTGTCAGCTCGTTTTTTTGGTCTTGCAAGGCGTCCAACGGATGCTGGGCGCCATTAACCAGGTTATTCAGGAACTTGTCGGCTCGATCACCCTTTTGGGCCGCATCTTTAAGGTAATCCTGGCCGTCTTTGATTTGCTCGGCCAAATCACCCAATCCGCCCAGAGTATCCAGTAGCGCAGCCGGATCCTGCAGACCGATATCCATATCCAGGCCGCCGTGCTGGCTCCAGGAGATATCGCCGCCAAAGCCGCCGTAACTGACCGGCATGCTGACGCTGAATCCGTCGGCCGAATTAAAGCCTAACTCTAAATTTTGATCTCCAAAGGTTTCAATTTCCAGATTGGCATTGATGGAGGTGTTGCCATCGCGGTCGAAATCCAGACCCAGGTTACCGTTGATCCCGTCAGAGCCATATTGCAGGCCAATGTTTCCGCCGGTAATTCCCTGGCCCTCCTGGATATTGATGCTGCCGCCCAGGCTCAGGCCGCTATTACCCAGTTGCCAGCCGAAGCCTACCCCGGCGCCAAAGCCGCCGTCCGGAGTCCAGCTGGTGTTGACCGTAATTCCGGCTTTTTGGGTCTAGCTGGTGATGGCTGCTCCGGCCGCACCGGCCGCACCGCTGGCCAGGCTCTCGGCGTTATGCTGCAGATTGCCGGAGTATTGCTGTGCCACCTTCTGGTGTTCCTGCATCTCGTCGCGGAACTGGCTACTCCGACAGTAGCCACAACCAATGCATTTTTTTCACATAATTCCTATCGGTTTAATAGGAAATGGTTGACTATTGGGCATACGCGGTTTAGATGGTCGTATGCAAGCATCAATTCTAAAGCCGGATTATCCACCCGTCGTGAACAGCATCGTAACGCGGATCGTAGCCTTCATCACCTTACTCCTGGCAGCCGGTTATTTGTTCAGCGGTTCAGCCTGGGTGCTGGCCTACATGCTATTTGAGTTCCTGATTCGCTATCTGTATGGGCCGCGTTTCTCACCGGTTGCACGGTTGGGAATCCAGATCGCCAGTCACAGTGGACTGGCACCACGGATGGTCGCCGGGCAGCCCAAGCGCTTCGCCCAGGCTATCGGCACCGCTTTTGCCCTGACAGCACTGGTCCTCCATACTGGCGGACTCCCGGACTTTGCCATATTGGCCATGCTGGTTTTATCCTTGTTTGCCGCCCTGGAGGCCGGAATCGGTTTTTGTGCGGCTTGCCTGCTGTTTGGTTTTATGATCCGTCTGGGCTGGGTTCAACCAGAGAGCTGTGAGGCTTGCAGTAATCTTGCATTTCAGCAACCAAATCACAATTCAGCATCTAATATATAAGAGGTAAACAACACGTCTGTAAAGCGCTGACGGGTCCGCCATGGGGATCGCTTGTCAGCGCGGCACTGCCAGTCTGCGGTGGCCTGAAAATGCACTATGACCGGATTGGCAAACAAGAGCTGCAGCACCCAGCGCAAAACAGCCGAGATATGCCCAAACACAGTCATCCCGCCCCGATAAACCTGACGGGTTACCGCCAAACGACACTCGCCGACTGCCGAGGTGTCCGACCCCGGAGACGAATACGGAACGCTTGTAAAATAATAGACCTGCGGCAGCTCCAGCCGGAGTTCCGGTACTTGCAAAAGGCCTCTACTATGACTAGCACTCAAACTGCCTGGAGCCGCCTGCGGCAGTTGCATGCCCGGCAAAAGCGGCCCAAAACTGATGCCAAAACCGGGGGCTGCGGCGCCGGTATGTTTGGCTGATACTGGTTCCAAAAAACCGGCATAAAACTCCGGGCCGCGCAGGGAACGCAGTAAATGGATGCGCTTGACATAGCGATGCGGCGAACGATGTGTATGAATGTATTCCAGACCACCGATCCCGGCCAACTGTAATTCTTGACGCTGCCAACGTATCTGACCGACAGACCGGGCCCGCCCAATCGGAATGCTGGCCTGCATATTGTTGCGCAGGGCCGCGTTCAGGGGCAGATCGGGATGGTCCATATCCGGTCCACGCAGAATTTGACTGAGCTGCAAATCGAGATGAATCTGGTCCAGCCGGATCGCAACATCCAGGCAATCTGATCCACAACTGCGAAAATAGCTGCGCCCGGACTTGATGCCAAAATCACCGGGCCGGGCAGTCAGGCTATGATCGCTGTACTCGGCTGTAATGATATGGCTTTGGCCGCCTTGATAGATCAGCACTGCCAACCCGTTATTCAGCTGGCCAGGCCCCAGGTTGCTGATTAAAAACGTGATCGACAGGTATAAATCCGGTTGATCGTGTCGGAAGCTCCAGGCCTCGATGTATTCTGCGCTATTTAAATCCGGCTGAAAAACAGACTGATCCCAGCCGGCAACCCGTGGAATCGGTACTCTGCCTGGTCGACTTTGGGCTTGCCCTGATCCATGCTGCAGTGGCAGTAACAGGGCTGCCACGCCAGCAATCCTGAACAGCCAGCGAACCCGTTGTCGGGCTGTTTTATTCTGGCCAGGTTGACGATGCAGCTGGCCAGGCGATCGATTTGGTCCCCCAAAACCCGCCGCATAGCCTGAACTACCCATTTAATAGTCCGCCGGATCGCACTTGTAACGCACAACCAGCCGGCATTCATCAGGAGTATCAAAAAAACGATCGATAACCTCGGCCTCGTCGAGACAACTTTGCCAGGTCCCATGATGTTCTAGTTTTAGCCGTAGCAGCCATTCGGACTGCGGCAGCCAGCGCTTTTCGGTTATCGACAACCATTTGCTGTGCGCATTGGTCAGCGCCTTTTTTTGACAGTTGGCGCGCCGTTCGCTTAATGTCAGATACTCCCGATCCATAAAGGGCCCATTTATTTCGTCCGTTACAACCTTGTGACTGACGGCCGGCAGGCGGGCCCGACCCTGAATTTGCAGGGCATCTGGCAAATAATAGTAATCCAGGTCAGGAAGCTCCAGAGCCGTCGGTAGAGATGCTTGACAACGCAGCAGGCTACCGGAAAAAAATAAGAAAAGAACAACCGCAAAGAACCCTGACGGGTCCAACCATTTATACATGCTTTTCAATACAATCATACGCGCGAGATTTGCTGCAATTCCGGGCCTGATAGCACTGCTCTGCGCCGGACCACTCCTGTCGCGCGAGCTGCGGGTCAGCGTACTGCCCTTTGCTGTCAGTGGGCCAATAGCCAAAGCCGGCCTGCCTCAAGCCAATCTGGATGAACGCCTGGCCCAGGCAACTGCCTTTTGGCTCGGACAGGTCCGCGACACCACAATTGATAGCCCTGACAATGTGAACCGCCTGGCGCGCGATGCCAACTGGAAATCCGGTCAAGCCCTGGATGCCCGGCAGTTACAGCGCACCTGCAGCTTTACGCCGAACATGTTTTTTTTGACCGGCAATCTGTATGTCCGCGGATCCGCTCTGGAGCTGGACATGCGTAGCTGGTCCTGTCACTTGAACCATTTTATCGGATCCACAAAAGTCTCCGGCCATACCGTGGACCTGCAGTCGATGATCGTCCGGGCCGTGCGCCAGAGTACGCCCTTCTTGAATCCAAAGCCGGAGCCCACCCAAATCAACTATTACCAACAGCGCCAAAAACGGGATCTGGCTGTAATCCTGGACACCTCTGGTTCCATGGTTCGTGATCTGGAAAACATATACAAAGCTTTACAATCCATTGCCGCCAACCGGCATCCCGAAAGTCGCCTGGGTCTCATCCAGGTCCTGGACCAGGATCGGCTGAACATTGTGCCCTTTGATCAGAACTGGCAGGCGGCCTTGAAAAGCCTGCAGGGACTGCAAGCCAGCGGTGAAGCCACCCTGAAAGGACTGGAAGCGGCCCTGCTGACAGTCGAGCGCTACCGGGACTGGCAGAATACCCGCCAACTGGCAATGTTCACCGATGTGGACCTGCATGAGCGGCGCCAAAGCACCCTGGAAGCCAGGTTGCGATCCCTGCAAAATGATGGCATCGCCATTCAGCAATTTGAATTATCAGGCCAAAGCTATACAGACCGTCTCGAATGGCAGCGACTAGCCCGGACCACTACCATCAAACAGGCCCCCAGTTGGTATGGACGTCAAATTTATACACTAACCACCAGCCCGTACTGGATTTTACAACACGGTAATCGATTCTATCAAGCCCAGGATACGGAGGGCTTCGCCGCCTCACTGGCTCAAAACCGGCTGGACGCCACTTTGTTGCACACGATCACCGGGGCGGCATTTGATCGCAACGACTTGAACCTGGAAAGCCTGTCCCAAGCCTGGCCTGCTCGCCAAAAACAGAGAGTGCAAAGTCTCGGTCCGATCCAAAGCAGCCTGGAAACGAGCATTGTGCAAGCACTCCAATCCACAGATTCTGTCAGCGGACAAAGCACACGTCAGGCGCTGGTTCGCAATCAGGGCATCAGCTTCTGGATTCCGGTCATGAACAATGAACTGCTGCGTGAAATGCGGCGCCGCAAACGCTTCTTTTTGGGCATCCACCTGGATAGCGGCCAGACGCAAAGGCTGCGGGTACTGCCATCGCCGCAATTTATTCGAACCTACAACGATGTACCCCGTTTAATGCTGACTACCTGGGAACGGCTCAACCGTGTCAAACCGGCTCATTTGAAAAGCAGCGATGTCTGGTTTTTGGAACTAGAGTTTCTTGATTCCAAATAATTATTGGTTTTATTAATAACGAATGCCCCCCACGCACTCAAATAAGGAAAGCTCTTCGCGCGCCATTCAACCGGTAGCACGCTCCACAGAGGACCTGCCGGCCCTGGCAGCCGGCCTGGTGCACGAAGCCAAAAACCCGCTGGCCTCCATCCATCTACATTTGCAGCTGCTGGAGGGCTATTTACAGGAAGTCGAGGATAGCGAACTCCGCGAAAAGCTGCGCGCCAAGGCCCGGTTTATCAAAAGCGAAATTACCGGTCTCGATCAAAGTTTGCATAATTTTCTGAAATTGATCCGCCAGGAACAGCGTCGACAACAGCAGAATATAAATCTGGATGCGACCCTGCAGCGGGTGATCGATCTATTGTCGATCCAGGCTCATCAAGCCGGCATCGAGCTTGAATTTCAGGCTGGTGCAATCACAGAAGTACAAAACGCTGACGAAGGATTTATCCGCCAGATTGCGATCAACTTGATAATCAACTCGATCCAGGCCCTGGCATCCGATACCCCCGCCGATTCAGAGTCAGCTGCAGCCGAACCCGGCACACGCCGGATCATTGTGCGGACCGGCCGCCACGAAAATCACAGCTATATGATGGTCGCCGATAATGGACCGGGCATACCCCTGGAGCTGCAAGAGAGAATCTTTGAGCCTTATTTTACAACCAAATCCAGCCAGGGAAGCGGCATCGGTCTGACCCTGGTCCGCCGTATGGCGGCCGAAATGCGGGCCCGGCTCGATATACAAAGCCAGCCGGGCAAGGGCACCAGCGTAACCCTGTTTTTTGCCGAAAACGAGGAGGATGCCGATTGAACACCGCCGTTTTGATTATAGAAGACAATGATGCCCAGCGAGCAGCGCTAGAAGAGTTTGTCAATGGCATCAAGGAGATTCAGGCGACTGTGTATGCCGCACCCGACGGCGAAATCGCGCAGTCGGTACTAAGTGACCGCCAGATAGACCTGGTACTTTCCGATTTGATGCTGCCGGACACAACCGGCATTGAATTAGTAAAAATTATTAAAAAACGCAACTCACAAATTCCAGTAATTATGATGACCGGCCAGCCAGCCGTGGAAACTGCGATTGCCGCCATTCGGGAAGGCGCGGACGATTATCTGGTCAAACCGGTTGATTTGATCCACCTGAAAAAGAAGATCCTGAACCTGCTGGAAAACCGTCGGCTACGCACCGAAAACCAGCAGCTGCGGGAACGCCTGCAAAATGAGTTTCAGGTGAACAACATTATCGGATCCAGCGAAGGACTGCGGCGGGTGCTTGAAAAATGCCGTCAAGTCGCCCCCACCGATGTCACGGTCTTAATCGAAGGAGAAAGCGGCACCGGCAAGGAACTGATCGCCAATCTGCTGCATGAAAATTCGCCCCGTTCCAACAAACCCTTTGTAACAGTCAACTGCGGGGCCATCACCAAAACCCTGCTGGAATCAGAACTGTTCGGTGTTGTCAAGGGAGCCTACACGGGAGCTGACAAAAGCCGGCCAGGTTATTTTGAAACCGCCAATGGCGGCACGATTTTTTTGGACGAGATTGGCGAAATGGATCTGGAGAGCCAGGTCCGTCTACTGCGGGTACTGGAAGAAAGAGAGGTCATGCGCATCGGATCCAGTCAGACGATTCCTGTCGATGTACGCATCATAGCAGCCACGAACCGTCATTTGCTCGACAGCATAGATGCCGCTGAATTCCGCGAGGATCTCTACTACCGTCTTTCTGTGATTCGGCTGGAACTGCCGCCGCTGCGGGAACGCAGCAGCGATATTCCACTGTTATTCAATCATATGATTGTGGGCCTGAACGATAAATACGGCAAGTCGGTCCGCGGATTATCCGATGAACTGCGGCAGTTTATGAGTGCCTATGACTGGCCGGGCAATATACGCCAGTTTCGCAATGTTTTAGAAGGGATGGTTGTACTAGCCACCGATGACATTCTGCAAAAAAATGATCTGCCGCCCGAGCTGTTGGCCGGTAGTAAAGCCAGACAGCAAAACGCAGAGAAACTGATGCACCAGATCATACCGAACCTGAAACTGGCTGATTATGAAAAATTGATCATTGCCCGTAATCTGGCGCTGCAAAGCGGTAACCGCGAAAAAACTGCCGCGGTGCTCGGAATTTCCGAACGCACTTTGTACCGCAAGATCAAGGAATACGATCTGAATTAAGTCATGCGGCCTATCTTGATCTGCCAGGCAATCATACTGGCGCGGCAAAGCACGGCAGAGGGGGATCTGCGGCTGCAGGCGTTGACGCAAACAGGGCGCAAACTGCAACTCAAAGTGCACGGTCTCCTTAAATCCAGACGACGCAGCCAACGGCAGTACACACCGGGCAACCTGCTAAACCTGCATTACTATCCAGCCAGCCAGGGGCCCGCTTCGATAGAACAATCCAGTGTACAGAAAGACCGCAGTTCAAAGTTAAGCAGTTATCAGCTACTCAAACGTGCTGGCCGCCTGTTGGAACTCAGCGCCGCTTTTGCGAATGAAGAAGAACAGGAACCGCTTTTTCTACTGTTAGACGGCAGCCTGGATCACCTGGCAAATCCCGAACAGGGCACTGCAGATCCAACCCTTATAGAGCAGCAGCTGCTCGATATTTTTTTCAGCCTGCGTCTGCTCAAGCTACAAGGTCTTTTAGGTGATTTACAACACTGCAGCCAATGCGGTCAGGCCCTGGGAAGTGATCTGCAATGGCTGGCTCCAATTGCTGCCTTTCATTGCACCGATTGTGCCGCTGAGCCCCGCACGGAAAACGGCATATATTTGCGTTTACTGCAACAGGCTTCCCGCAGTCGTTTCCAAAACTTTGTGGCAGATTGGCAGAATCAAAATCAAAAGCAACCGCGCTTTGATGAGTGGTATTCAATGCTGCACCAACTGGATCAAGACCTGCTGCAATGCCTGCAGCATGCTATTCCCTGGCCCTTAAAAGCCTGCCGAAACTAAATAGGCCGGCAAACTGTCATACGGATTTCAGTCAAACAAACCATGCCAAGCTGCGCTGATATCGGCACTCTGCATCAAAGCGCTGCCGATTAAAATCGCATCCGCAATATCGCGGACTTTTGCCAGGCCGGCCTTGTTTTCAATGCCGGATTCAGCTATGACTACACAGCCGGGATCATGCCTGCGGATCAGGGGAATCATACGCGGGCTCAAATCAAGATCCATGAGCAGCGTATCCAGGTTGCGATGGTTAATACCGATGATATTGGCCTTGATCGCCAGGGCCGCCTCTATCTCCGCTTCATTGTGCGTTTCAACCAATACATCCAGACCGATAGCAAGCGCTACCTGGTACAGGTCCTTTAGCTGCTCGGGGTCCAGGATGCGCACAATCAAAAGCACAGCGCTGGCGCCGTTTTGCGCGGCTTCATAAATTTGTAATTCCGAGATCGTGAAATCCTTGCGGAGGACCGGGATAGGTAGCGCTGCACTTACATTTGTCAGATCCAGCAGGCTGCCCTGGAAAAAATCCTGATCCGTTAGAACAGAAACCGCACTGGCACCTAATTCGGCATAGTTGCGCGCAATTTGCACCGGATCATAATCAGACCGGATCAAACCCAGCGACGGACTGGCCTTTTTACATTCAGCAATGATGCCGAGCGGCTGACCAGCCTTTCTTTGCAGGGCGCTGTGAAACCGCGCCTCATGGACCGGTGACGCTCCGCTGTCCAACTGCCGCTTGAAATCCAGCAGTTTGCTGTTCTGACGCAGACGAGCGACCTCTGCTTCTTTGACAGCGACGATTTTATGCAACAGTTGATTCAAGTCTTTTTTCCAGGATTACGGAACTTCAGCACAGACAGGCTGCCGCCGCCCGCCTCAAGTCCGTGACTGCTGCTGCTCACGCAAATCATTTATTACACTGTCCAGAATTTGGATAATATGACTTTCCATCTGGGCAATATTATCTGCATCACCAATCGCTTCCATTAACGCCGCAATAAAGGCCTGCATAATGGCAGTCATTTTGGCCACCCCCTCCGGCCCGGCGATAGCAGCCTCCAGACCGGCATCGACCTGCTCAAAAGCATTATTCAGGATCAGTTTTACTCCTGGACCAAGTGGTGAATGTAGATAACTCTGCATGGCAGTGCTGATAGAGTGACGGACCAGAGCGCTGATTTCATCCTTGAGACCCGGGACCACTTTCTGCGATATCATGGCCGCCTGCTGATTTAACAGACCATTTATATGATCCATCATATCCGATGGACCGGCCTTGCTCAATTGACCCAGCCCCTTGCTTTCAATCATGGAGCGCGCATTGCCCAGGATATTGATCAGCACCATCCCGGAAATCTCCTCGGCTATCACGGCAGCATTATCATGGATGATCGCCGGAGCCAGGCCTGATGAGGGCAGGAAATTATTCTGGCGCATACGCAAAAGAAAGGGAATCACGCGCATGAGCCGCCATACCCCGGAATGAGCCGGTGGATAAAGGTTGAAAATCTCACTCCAGTTACGGACTGGAAACAGGTACCACTTGCGCAGTTCGCCACCGCGAATAGACAGTATCCAGCGAGCAAAAAAATCAAACATGAAGAAAAACACAAACCAGCGGTCGAAGGCGGCGTAATGATTCTCGGGTTGCCCGTCTTCGCCAATCCAGCGAAAATAATTGCGTTGCATTAATGGGGCAATGTGTAAATCGAACCAGGTAATTCGCTCCGGCAGGGTATAACCCTGCACTTCCTGGTTAGACCAAAATTCGGCAAAGGCCCCTTTCGAGGACTCGTTGCCGGTAAATTCACGCATCCGATTCTTGATCCGTTCCAGTTCGCCGCTTTTATTAGCCAGCTTGAAGGGATTTTGATCAACGATTGTTACACTTTGCTGCTGCAACCGGTCCAGTACCGTCATTACCTCTTTCCTGGTGCTGCCTGGATCCTGCAGCAGGGTCGACAAGGCAGAAACATCTTTTAAATAATCACGTGTCGTACGATGCAGTTTAATACCCTTGATTGGGTCATAGAACAGTAGCCGTTCATCGTATTCTTTGCCCTGTAAATCAGGATCCTCAGCAACATCGGCGGGACTGACAGGTTGCCGCCAGCTCCGGGGGAAACTTTCCAGATACACGTCGCGAAAAGATTTATGCAAATAAGGAATTTCAACCAAATACGTGGCATCAAAAAAAGCGCAAGCCAAAGCCACGAATGCGACAGTGCAGTAAATTATTTCATATATTTTCTTTAACAAAGGCAGGCGGGTTTTCAAGTCATTGAGTCGGGCCGCAGAATTCATAATCTGCATACTACGCAGGCACCGGGATTTGTAAATCACTATTGAAAATGCTGTCCAAGGTCTGATCCGGCCATTTTCGTACCGCTTGCCAATTTCCGGGCCAGGCAAACGAACTGGCTTTGGCAAGCACTAGCCGAGCAACCCGGGGCAAATCAAGACAGATCTATTCCCCCAGGTTATGTGAGGGCGGGAGGACCGGCGGTGGGCCTAAATAGCCGTACATACCAGCAGCCTGCCGGCCGGGCCGATCAAAGCCTGCGAGGGACACGTATCATATGACGGGCCATTTGTCAAGCATAACCCGGCAATAGCAAATTTTCGAAAAATTAGAAATCTTGTCGCACCCCTATGCTAAAATAGACTGGGAGAATCTATTCAAAATCAGCGCGCAATATCAGTGCAACAGTAGCAACCAGACCTGGATGGGGGAGCCTGCCACTCAGGGCAAACGATTCAAAAATTTCTGGATCAGCCAGACTCCCAGATAAATAAAAGGGGTATCGGCCAGGGCCATCAGCATTTTAAAAAAATAAACCGTGATGATAATCTGCACAATACTACCGCCACCCGGCGCATCCGCCAGAAAGGGCATATCAAAGGCGAAATATAAAAAGATGCTGCTGACGATTATCGTATCAACCAGTTGTGAAACCAGGGTTGAGCCGTTATTACGCAGCCACAGGTGCCGACCATTTGTTGCTTCCCGCCAAAAGTGAAATAAATACACATCAATTAACTGAGCAACCAGGTAAGCCAGCATCGAAGCGAATAATAAAATGCCCGGTGCAAAAAATGTGAATTCAAATGCCGCCTGGGCAGCATCCGAGTCAACTGCGCTGATTTGGCCGGCTGTCCCGGTTATGTAATAATCCGCATTAAAGAATGGAGCGAAATCCGGCGGGATGGTCCAAATGCTAGCCGGTGGGACAGCCTTGGCCGCGCTTAGAATCACCAGCATTAGTATGCTCGCAAAGAATCCAAAATAAACCATTACATTAGCGTGCCGGCGCCCCCAGATTTCAGATACAATGTCCGTCAGCCAGAAGGTAACTGGATAGGTTAATATACCGGTTGTAAGCACAAAAGGACTGCCAAAAAAGCCCTGCGGAAAACTGTCCGGCATAAATACAAACAGCTTGGTTCCGATTATATTGGTAATCACTAAAACGGTCATAAAGATGCCCGCAAAGAAAACGTACAGCTGTAAGCTGCGGTTTAGGGGGGCATTCTGATCTAACGGGGAAGCATTCATTCGACTTGATAGCAAACAAGCGCACTCAGCTGCCTTGTCAAGCCGGCTTGACGCGTACAGCTCGCTTTTCGCAGCAACCAGGCCGGAGTCAATCTACAGGCGGGTAACCCGGACCGCAAGCAACTGGCCTCGTAGCCCAATCCCGAATCACATGTTATGATCCAGGGAATTTCCTTGCTTTTTTGATACTGATTCTCAATATCGTAAAATGGCCCGTTTACGAAAATCTTCTATTATTCATAGTGGGGGTCGCATTTGCGGATGGAGCCGGATTGGTACCAGCAATCCGGATCAAGCTACTCTTATCCGGCAATTGCTGGCTCATATACAGAGTTGAGCCGGCGAGACGGCGACCCTGCTATTGCAGTGTTTTAAGATCTTCAGAATCGAATCCTTTGATATCCGCAAAACGGTCTTGCTCGACCTTGTGCGCCCAATCAGGATCCGAGATCAAGGCCCGCCCGACCGCGACCAGATCAAATTCATTTGCATCCAGACGCCGCAAGAGTTCGTCCAAACTCTCGGCCGGGGCTGATTTGCCCATAAAGGCGCGCAGAAATTCGCCCTTAAGACCGACACTGCCCACAGTCACGCATGGTTTGCCGCTGATTTTCCGGGTCCAGCCGGCCAGGTTCAGATCCGAACCCTCAAATTCGCTTTGGTAAAAACGGCGCGTGGAACAATGAAATAGATCGACGCCCGCTTCTGTTAAGGGTTGCAGGAATGCTTCCAGCTCAGTCGGACTATTGACCAGCTTCGCGGTATAAGCGCCCATCTTCCACTGCGAGAAACGCAGCATAATGGGAAAATCGGGACCAGTGGCTGCCCGAACAGCCTGGATAATCTCCTGGGCGAAACGCACCCGGTTGGCCAGTGATCCGCCGTAATTGTCTGTACGCTGATTGCTGGCTTCCCAGAAGAACTGATCGATCAAATAGCCATGAGCCCCGTGAATTTCAATCCCGTCAAAACCAAGTTGCATGGCATCTTTAGCCGCCTGCGCGTAAGCCGCTACCACCGCGTCGATATCCGCCTGGCTCATCGCATGCGGCACCGTCCCTTCTTTTTTTACCGGATGCAAAACCGCGCTGGGCCCATAACCCTTGACTTCCGGGTTGGGCTCCAGACCCGGCTCGCGCACACTGCCCACATGCCAAAGCTGGGGAAAGATTTTGCTGCCAGCCTGGTGAACCGCATCCACGACTGCCCGCCAGCCCTGCAGGGCGTCCGGGCCGTAAAACCAGGGCACATCCGGGTAGCCGCTGGCAGCCGGATGATTGATAATCGTACCTTCGGTAATTAGAAGGCCAACCCCGCCGGCGGCGCGTTTGCGATAGTATTCGACGCTAGCAGGCCCCGGCACTCCGCCGGGACAAAAATTGCGCGTCATGGGGGCCATCAGGATGCGGTTCTTTAGCTGCAAATTGGCACTCTCGAAGGGTTGAAACAGGCTGGCGGCAGGATTCGTCATACGGGCATATGCTTGCAGCCGAACAGACTGTCCAGAAAGTGTTGGCATGCCCAATGTTTATACCGCCGGAAGTAGTTTACTGCCTGTCCAAAAACAGGCGGACCAGGATCTGGCCAGTATGGGTGCTCTGGTCCTGAGCAAAGCCCTGCAGGAGTCGCGTCTGGAGCGTCCCGACATGCTGATTGTCAGCAACATGCTAGCCGACGAACTTGAATCGCAAAAGCATTTGGGCCCCCTGATTGCCTCGGCCGCCGGACTGCCCGGACTGGAGGCTTTTGCCGTGCGCGGGGCGATGGCCGGCGGGGCAGTTGCCCTGCGGACTGCCTGGCTAGCGCTGATGAGCGGACAACTGGAAAGCGTGGCCATTGTGGGAGTCGAACGAATGCACGGCTCCGAGGCAACCCCCCACCTGGCCAAGGCCCTCCATCGGGAGTCCGAGCAAAGCGCCGGTCACAGTATGATCAGCATCAATGCCAGTTTGATGCAGCTCTATCTGGATCACTATCAGGTAGCGCACGACTCTTTTGCCAACTTTGCGGTCAATGCCCATCGCAATGCATGCAGCTGCAGTCATGCCGTGTTACAAAAAGAACTGACTGCCGCGGATGCCATGCAAAGCCGACTGATCACAGCACCAATCCGCCTGAGCGATTGCTCTCCGGTCTGTGACGGCGCGGCAGCGCTGATCCTGACCAACAATCCGGATCTGGCTGACGGCAGCGGCGTCCAATTGCTCGCTAGCGAGATCGCCACCGATCATATTCAATTCGCAAAACGGCCGGATCCATTGGCCCTGGAAGCGGCCCGCGTTTCGGCGAATAAAGTCTGGCAGCGCAGCGGATTGAGAGCCGCAGACATCGACTTTTTTGAAGTGCACGATGCCTTTAGTATCATGGCCTGCCTGTGCCTGGAGGCGGCCGGGTTTGCCGAGCGCGGCCAGGGTTGGCGCCTTGCTTTGGAAGCAGATATTTTTCTCCAGGGCCGGCTGCCCATCGCCACGCACGGCGGTCTCAAGGCCCGCGGCCACCCGATTGGTGCCACGGCCATTTACCAGGCTATCGAGATTGCACGTCAGCTCAGCGGCAACGCTGGCGCCAATCAGATTCAGCGGCCAATCCGACACGCCTTGATGCAGAGCATCGGCGGGGCCGGCACTACCCTGGTCACCAACCTGTTCGGGGTCTAGATTTCGCGGATCGATTATTTTTTCAGGGTGCGCACATCGCTTTTGGAGACAGATATGCTACTGCCGTCTGCTTTGCTTGCCTGGTGAAGAACCACACCCCTCCAAAAATTCGTTTTAGGCCAGCGGAACAATCCTTGATTTCCTGATTTTATTATCCCTGGTAAGCAGGGGTACATTGTGCGCCAGGCTTGTCGCAGCAATGATTTCATCGGCTGGATCACTTTTGAAGTCGAGGGCTAAAAGACATTTACAAACCAGCTGATCAATCGGGAATACTTTCAGCAGAGCCATCAAAGATTTGAACTCAGGGCCATTGAAATCCAGTTGAATCCGTCCCAACTGGTGCAATTTTGTCAATTCCCAAAGAACTATATCCGAGATCGCTAAATCATTTTTTTTGATGAGCCTGGTTTCCCGGGGTTTGAGCTCGCCTTCCAAAAGAAATATTAGAATATGGGTATCAAGATTCAGCATGCCACTGCTCATCAGTCGAGAATAAAGCATCAGACTGCCGGAGCTTGCCTTTCAAGCTGCCGATCAAAGCTTCCTTCTGATCGGCCACAGGCACAACGCGCGCAATAGGCTTGCCGTGTTTGAGCAGTAGAATGCCTTCCGCGTCCATGTTTTCGACCATACGCAGGCACTGCTCCTTGAATTTGGATATCTGAACCTTTTGCATATCTTAAAGAATAATTTGACCAGTTAAAATGTCCAGTTATAAAAGGAGCACAATAACTAGCGATACATGAAAAACATCGGCGGGACCGGCACCACCCTGGCCACCAGCCTGTTCGGGGTCTAGATTTCGCGGATCGATTATTTTTTCAGGGTGCGTACTTCGCTTTTGGATACAGATATGCTACTGCCGTCTGCTTTATAGATTCTGATTGTATTGGCATTGATACTGGTTTTCACATTCTGATACACAACGCCGCTTTTCAATATGACTGTATCGTTGTAGCCGGGTTTTATTGTGGTGGGAGTAACAGTTTGCGTGCGCGGTGATTGACGGCTATTAGTGCCGGAACTGCTTTCCAATTCAATAAAGTATCTTTCCTGCTCCGGTCGCCAAAAAGTGCCCATTACCAGGTCAAAACCAGCCGGGAAAATTCCCAGGCTCAAACAGATTGCATTACCAAAAGTAGCGTTATCAATTGTTTTCCTGATTGGCACCGTTTTTTCCTGATAGCCGGACCTTGAGATCCTCATTCGCAGATCGTTTTGAAAAATGGGGGTGTCCCTTTTCCAATCCAGTTCAAAATTACCAGGGGTAGTAAACTCAGCGATGGCGGGCGCATTTTGGCGCTCCACTCGTACAATCGCACCCTGCGGCCTGGAATCCACTTCTATCTTGTAATGGCTGGTGCTAAAGACAGTTGCGCAGGATGGCAAACAAAATAAAATCAATAATAGCAGAGTAATCGTTTTAACTGACAGTTTAACCATAACCAATCATCACAGACAAGCAAGGATCAGCAAGCTTTTTAGCGCATGGCCGACAATTTTACTTTATTAGGGGCCGGGGGCTTTTATTCCACTTTTTTACGCTTATCATTATCTGCCTCAGTAACAGCAGTTGCCGGAGGATGGCACGTAGATTGCTGATAGACGCCAGCAAAGCATTGGGCACTCAGGCTTACCACCGCCGTTTTGTTTTTTTGTTCATAATGGCGTCTTTAGCCAAATTTGTGCGCCGCGCAAAAACATACATACGATAATATATACCTAAAACCGTTTTTTGAAATTACAAAAAAAAGCTTGCCGTACATACCATCAAATCTTATGGTCGGTAGTAATTTATGGACCAGTGGTCCTGAATAAAACAGGGAGAAACATATGTCTAAA
>JAGRNA010000181.1 GCA_020441005.1 Leptospiraceae bacterium | reverse complement strand
ATTACCGACGTTTAGTGTAACTGTATCATCCTTGATAGCGGCCACAGTGCCAATGATACCGCTATTTGTCACCACCGAATCACCCTTGGCTAATGTGTTTAATAGTTCCTGCTTGCGTTTTTCCTCTTTGCGTTGGGGTCGAATCATCAAAAAGTACATAACGACAAAGGTGCCACCGATGATCAGCCAGAAAGAAATATCACCACCAAAGGGACCTTTGCCGGCGGCCTTGCTATCGGAGTTGCTGGTTTCCGCCGGAGCCGTTGTGTTTGCATTTTCCTGACTAGAAACCGATTGTTGTGCGAGATATGAAAACCAATCCATACAGCTACAATCATGAGGGTCTATTAAGTGGCAAGCACTTGTTTTCACCGGTCCCGGTCCTCCACCGATAAAAAGCACTATTGGGCGTCTACATGCGTCACCGAAAACGCATCAGACCGGCACCCGCTCAGGCTTCGGGGGGCAGCAGATAGAGTGCCTGCCATTCCGATCGGGCCCGCCGCAATTCCGCGGGCCCCCACTGATGGGTATGCGCAAACAACCGTAACAGATTCTTTTGGCAAACAGCACCTGGATCCCCAAAAAAACCCAAATTTGTGCGTCGTAACAAGAGATCACTCACGTTGTAAACAGATTCATTTTGAATAATCCAGAGCAGTTCTCTGGCATAGTAAATGTCGCCATTGGCTGCCGCGCACTCCAGGGTCTGCAATGCCGATGGCAAGCCGGTGGCCATTATTTCCGGCACCAGGGCGCCATAACGGCCGGTTAGCACCGCCAACTGCTGTTTGGTGGCCAGATGCCCAAATCGGGCCTGGTGCACGGCTGTCAAATCCTGAATATCCTGGTAGTCTCCGCCCGGCAGCGGTTGAGCCAGAGTCTGACAAGTTGCTGCCACACCTAAATGGCGACAGATTAAATCGATGCTCTTTTCTGCGAGCAGGCGACTGGTTGTGTACTTGCCGCCGAGTACTGTGATAAAACCGGGCAGCCCATCTTTCCCATGATCTTCGATTTCCATTCGACGCGAGGCGCCATAACTGCCCTTTTTGTCGTCATCCCCTGGTGCATGGGCCGTATTCTCTGCTTCGACCAACGGCCGCAAGCCGCCGTAGTAGTACAAAACATCATTCAATTCAAGATTGGCCATGGGCCACGCCTCGTTCACATCGGCAATCAGCCCCGCGATATCGGCTCGCGTTACCCTGAAATCATCCGGGTGGCCGGTGTACAAAGCATCGGTAGTGCCGATTAAACTACGATTATGCCAGGGGATAATAAACAAATGCCGACCATCCGGACGCATTAAAACCACACAGTGATCTTGCGCAATTTTGCGGGTCACAATGTGAATTCCCATGGAGCGTTGAATGCGCGTATGGCTCTGTGAGCCCTGGGTCAGGCGCTGCACAATATCGGCCCAGGGACCGGCGGCATTGATTACACTGCGGCTCTGAACGGTAATCTGGTCTTTCGTTTGGCTGCGTGCAATTACGGCCGTATAAAGTCCGCTTGTCGGATCATATTCCAGAGAGTCAAGTTTGCAATAATTCCAGGCCCGGCCGCCTTTTTGTTGAGCAGCCTGTATAAATTCCCAGGTGAAGCGTTCCGGGCTTTGATTCTGATAGTCATAGTATAGCACGCCGCCTGTTAATTGATGGACTGGTAAACGAAACTCCTGAGCCACGCAGGCCGCTGGACTTAAATAGCGCGAGCGTGGCAAGTGCAGCCGCTGGTGGATCCGCCGGTTGCGATCAAAGCTCAACAGATCGTAGAGCCACAATCCGATCCGGACCAGGGCCAGGCTAGTCCCGCGCCCTCTTTGTTTGGCGAACAAAAAACCCAGCGGTCGGATGCAGTGCGGAGCCAAACGGCCTAAATTGCGCCTTTCGCGCAGACTCTCACGCACCATGCCAAATTCCATGTTTTGCAGATAGCGTAGTCCTCCGTGAATCAAACGGGAGGATGCCTGGGACGTACCGGATGCGAAATCACTTTTTTCAACCAACAGGGACGTCAATCCCCGCTGGGTCGCATCGTATAGAATGCTGGCACCGCTAATCCCGCCGCCAATGACTAATAGATCTAGTCGCTCGGGCTTGTTAGCCCCAGAGTCTGGATGCCTGGTTTGCTGTTTCGCGGACCTTGTTTTTGCCTGGGGGCGTTTTTTTCGGGGCGGCATTCTGTCACATCGTAATCCTCTGACGCCATGTCAAATTTAATTTTATTCTGCCAGACAGCCGAAATAGCAAGGTTCTGCAATTCGTGAGGTGCGCTTGAATCCGGGCTTCTTTACTATCAAGCGGGTGCTCTTTTTCAAGTCACCAGCCCCGCACGTCGACCCTGGGGCGCCCATTCCGGTTGGTTCAAATGAACACCCGGATTCCGGCACACTACGCGATCGTTGACCTGGTTTTGCCGGGGCTTTATAATAATCCGATCCCGATAATGGTGGCCCGCACATGCATTCTACTGCGCTTGATAGCATTTATCCAATGAAAGCTTACTCCAATGAAAGTTTTGAAAGCTAGCCGGCGGCGTTTCATCATCTTCCCAGACGCTAAAGGACCGCAAGCCCTTTTGAACAGCCGGAAAGACCAGAATGGCCTGCTTCCGGGTATGATACACGGTTTTGCCCGCCTGGCATTGCTCGGCGCCCTGTACCCGCAAGGCCTGGTGCTGGCGACCATTATCTTCCTGCAGATGCAAATGCGCGGCGTGATAGCAAATACTGTTGCGCGGATTGTGTTGAATCAACAGACTGGTGTGACTACTTGTAAAACAAATCTGCCGTAAAACAACGCCTGGATAGCCATCATCGGTCGCAAAATTGACGGTGCAGCAGGAGCCGGGAGCGGCTTCTTTCTTCTTGAGCGGCTTTTGGAAATTAGCGCCACTGGCATCCAGGATTCCGTGACCAACAAGTCCCAAAACAAGCATGGCAATGAATCCTGATTTCCCCTTCAAGCGCATGAAAATTCCTGGCAGCATGCCTGCATTTAGACGCCTGGTTGCCTTTCAGGTTCAATTAATTGTATCATAGCCGTCAACTGGGAGGCCTTGCAAACACACACTTGCGGACCATGTTTCCGACACGGCAGTGCCTCTTGATCGTCATATTGTCCAGGCCACCAACCCGAACAACTCGCCAGGCGCTCGCCGGTCAGCAGGCGCCTGTCAGGCTGGCGCAGACTTTTGATCCTGCAAATGGCGCAACACCCGGTCCTCATCCTTTTGATAGGTAAATGCCATGAAAAACCAGATGATACCGCACAGGATCCAGAAGGCCACCGCCGCGTTATAGGCGGTCGCCTGGTCCATTACCGACAACAGGATGAAGATCATGAGCGGACCCAGTCCCTTGCCGAGATCGTCTGTCAGGTTGTACAAGCCAAAAACAGACCCCCTGTTTTCCGGCACATTGCAATTCAATAATATCGCGCGCACATTGGGAACGGCCAGGGTTGCTAATATGCCACCCACGAGTGCCAAATACAGCGGGGAGCTTATATCTGATCCCTCATAATTCAGGACAAGCCAGGTTGGTATGGCGCCACTGATCACAGCCAAACCGCCAAAGACCGGCAGCCAGCGACGGGCTTTCTGGTACAGCAGCTTGCCAATGAATCCGCCGACGAAGCCCCCTAGAATGGCCGTACCGCCAAAGCCCACCACTAGCAGATTGGCCTCGGTTACCTTGAAGCCCTTTACCGTTTCATAATAATCTACCAGATAAAAAAACAACAGCGCCCATGGAACTGTCCCGGTGATCCCCTGCAAGAAAACCAGTATATTCGTCCGGGTTTTGAACATGACCTGAAAGTCTGCCCAACTGATGCGGTGGCTATTCAGATCACCGGTCAGCGCACCGGAACCGCGCTGATTCTCACGGGTGGGCAAAGTGCCAAAAAAGTAATACAAAAAAATGATTGGAATACTGGGCGCTGCCATGGCGATAAAACTGAAACGCCAGCCGCTGAGACCCAGTATTGTGTCATGCGCTACCGCTCCGGCAAAGAGCTGTCCGACAGCGATGCCCAGACCCATGGAAAAACCGATCCAGCCGCTGGCCGTATTGCGGTTTTCGGGTTTGAAATAATCGCCGAGCAGCGAAAAGACAAGTGGTAGAATACCACCCAGTCCAAAACCGGTCAAAGTGCGCAAAGCCAAAAAAGTCCAATAATCCGGCGCGAGACCACTCAGCAAACAAGGTACTTCACCCAACAACACAACGTATAGCATGAGCCGTTTGCGATCGAATTGATCGGTCAGGGTTCCGGTATACACGGAAACAATGCCACCCAGGATGAAAAACATTACCAAAACAAGCGTGTTCAAATAAAACAGATAATCGTCCTTGTCTGGAAAGCCGAAGTCGGCCCCGATCCGCGAAATATTGCTCGAAATCAGATTCTGATCGGCAAACAGGAAAAAAGTCAGCAAAACAATGGCCCAAAAGGACAGATGATCCTGCATGCTATGACCGGACAAATCCCCCAGGCCAAGCACCCTTAAAATCGGGTTGCTTTTCTTTTTGGGCTCTCCCCCGGGGTCGCCAGTGACATGTTGCAGATTTGTTTTCATCTTTGTATTTACCTTGTATCTTTAGCCTGACGACTTGTCTACCCGGATCAATCGCTTTTTATGGACAAGATCAGCACTTCATAGGGTCGCAATTGCCAGGGTCCCTGCCGCATTTCCTGGGCTGGAATCACATGCGTACCAAAAAGGGCTCGATAGCGTTTGTGTGTCAGTTGAATACGTTTGGTTTTGGAATCAAAATTCAACAGGACGAGAACAGATTCCTTTTGCCAGGTCCGACTGTAAGCCAGATAGTTTTGTGAACCATCAGCCTCCAATTTCCAGTCCCCCTGCATCAATGCCTTACTCTTTTTGCGAATATGGATCAGACGCTTGTGAAAATTTAACAGGGAATCAGGATCTGCTTGCTGCACTTCAACATTCTGACTTTGCCAGCCCTCATTGAGCGGCAGCCAGGGCTCCTGTGAACTGAAGCCGGCGTTTTTTTGATTGGACCAAAGCATCGGCGTGCGCTCCGGATCACGACCCGGATGGAGAGGCCAGTACTTTTTACCAACCGGATCCTGTAGCTGTGAACGGGCTATTTTGCCGTTATACATGCCCAGCTCCTCCCCATAATAGATAAAGGGAGTACCGCGTATGGTCAGCAAGAAAGCAGCCGCCACTCGCGCACGTTTTTCATTTTCCTTACCGCCACCAAAGCGACTGCGCGAACGGGGTTGGTCGTGATTGGACAGCACATGACAAGGCCAGGCCTGCGGTGGCAGGAGTTCATACCAGCGCTGGACCGGATTGATAAAAGAGCGGGCATGCCATTTCTTTTGATATATAATGGAAAAATCAAAGGCCATATGCAGCATGTTGCGGCCATCCCCGACATAGCTGGCGCTTAGTTGTGGATCGGGCCGCGGCGCATAGACCTCCCCCACCAGCATTCGATCGCGATATTGATCGCTTAGCCGGCGCAATTCCGTCATGATTTCCAGGTTTTCCGGCTGATTGCGATCATAAATATGAGCCTGCAAGTCATAGGGTCTGGGACTGGGACCCCGGAAGGTGAAGGGATTATTCCTGAGCTCCCGATCCTTTAGTAGAAAGTTGATCACATCGAGGCGAAAGCCGTCCACACCCTTGTCGAGCCAGAACTTGATATCATTGAAAATGGCTTTCCTGAGCTCCGGATTACGCCAGTTAAAATCCGGTTGTTCCATCAGATGCGTATGCAGATAGTATTGCTGCCGGGCTGCATTCCACTGCCAGGCCTTGCCGCCAAAGGCTGCCAGCCAGTTATTTGGCTCCCGACCATTCCGGGGATCTTGCCAGATATACCAGTCTGCCTTTGGATTATCGCGCGAAGATGCAGATTCCAGAAACCAGGGATGCTGGTGAGAGCTGTGATTGACCACCAAATCCATAATGATTCTGATTTTGCGCTTATGCGCCTGCTTGACTAGATCGTAAAACTCTTTATTTGTACCAAACAGAGGATCTATACTGCGATAATCACTGATATCATAGCCAAAGTCATGCATCGGGGAGCTATTGATTGGCGAGATCCAGATAGCATCAAAACCCAGATCCTGAATGTAATCGAGCTTATCGATAATTCCCTGGATATCGCCAATACCGTCCTGATTGGAATCGTAGAAACTGCGGGGATAGATTTGATAGATGACACCATGCTGCCACCAAAGCCAATCACGATCCATGGGACCTTATTTCATTTAGCAGGGTGCTGTCAATTTGAAATAGCAGGATCGAGACACACCCAAAAAGACGTAAAATTCCTGGTCCGGCCTGCGCTGTGTCGGAGCTTTTTCTTTACATTCTGCACGCAGCCTAAAAACCGGGCAGCAGGCGCTGCGGACAAACCGCTATCTGCTCGCGCCCGCCAGAACCTGACACCAGTTGTGATAAATTGAAAATTGGCCGTTAAAATGTGATGAAACTTGAAAATACACCCGTAGCCCTGAAAATTGCAGTTCCGATCATTGCTTCCATTGGACTGGTGTCCGTGCTGCAGATCGTACAACAGTCGCGCAGTTTTAGTAATCAGTTAGCTCAGAATCGGCAGAACTTTCATGCAGCAGTGCAAAGGCAATTTCAGGATCTGGTTACCCGAGACCTGGCCAACATCAGTATGGCTGTGGCCACCATCGCCGCTGATTCCGAAACCGGAAGCTTGCTAGCCGAGCGCAACCGGGCGGGACTGCGCGCAAAATACCTTGGATTATTTAACGAGCTCCAGAAAAAGCACGGGCTCAGCCAGTTTCAGTTCCATCTGAACCCGGCAACGAGTTTTTTGCGGCTGCATAGTCCGGATAAATTCGGCGATGATCTCTCGGCCTTTCGTGAAACCATCGTACAGGCCAATCAAAAGCGAGAGAATATTTCCGGGCTGGAGGTGGGTCGGGGCGGGCCCGGCCTCAGAGTAGTCCATCCCATCGTGCGGAATGGCCAGTTAATCGGTTCGGTCGAATTCGGCGGTTCGATTAACTCGGTTTTAAATGCGCTGCAGCAAAATATGCAACTCGAATATGCAATTGGAATCAAATCGGCTGTGTTTCAAAAGGCGCGCCGCTTTGAAGCGGGCGAAAAAGACATCAATCGCAATGACATCACGTATTATAAATACTCCTCCAGGGAGGCTTATGAGCTGCTACAGAATAGCGAAATCCAGGGTGGAGATTTTACATTTCAGGACCGCAGTTTCGAGGTCAATGTGATCCCTCTGGTTGATTTTCAGAATAGAGATATTGGCCAAATCAGTGTGTTCCACGATATAAGCGCAATTATTAATCAGTATCGCCGTTCTATGCTGCAAATGCTCTTGATCAACGGCGGCGTGATTTTACTGTTGATTCTGATATTATTTCTGATCATACGCAAAACACTATCGCCCTTGCATGATGTTGCCAGGACCGCTAATGCGATCGCAGAAAGAGACCTGACTGTTGATCTGGCAGTCCAATCTGGCGATGAAATCGGTCAGATGGTCCAATCCATGCGGGACATGAAAAAGACTCTGACCCTCTTGATCCGCGAGTTGCGCCAAACAGCACTCTTGATCGGGACCTCTGGCAAGGATATTCATACTACGGCATCTGCTTTAAGCCAGGAAGCCTCTTCACAGGCAGCGCACACAGAAGAAATTACTGCATCATTAGAGGAGCTGCAGGCATCCTTGATCAAAATAACCGGTAGCATCAAGGAAACATCCTCGATCGCCCGGGTTTCCACCCACAAGGCTCAGACCGGCAGAGAGGCCGTCAGTCAGGCGGTAAACGCCATCAAGCAAATCTCGGAACGGATCACTTTGATTGAAGAAATCGCCTACAAAACCAATCTGTTAGCCCTGAATGCCGCCATTGAAGCGGCCCGGGCCGGCGAAAGCGGCAAGGGATTTGCTGTTGTGGCCAGCGAAGTCCGCAAATTGGCTGAACACAGCCAGGCGGCCTCTCGAGAAATCAACGAAATGGCCGACAACAGTGTTCATCTGGCAGATAATACCAATCAGGTCTTGCAGGACATCTTGAGCAGTATTGAAGAAACCGCTCAGCTGGTGGCCAATGTTTCCCTGGAAGTCGATGAGCAACTGAATGGTTTGTCCCAAATTACGATCAGCATGGCAGAATTAAGCAAATCCAGTCAACAGACCGCTTCTATTTCCCAGGAATTAACGGTAACTTCGAATCAGCTGGACTCCAATGCTGCCGATCTGGGAACGGTGATTGCCACTTTTCAACTGAATGATCAGGAATAAATCTCGGCGCCGCCTTCCAGAAATTCGCGCGACTTTTGCTGCATCCCCTGCTCTGCTGCTTGCCGTTGTTCAGGTGTCCGGTTTTGGTCTGGGTGATCAAGCGGCTCTCGATTATTGTTTTTCGAATCAGTGCCATAGGTTTTGCGGATCTGTTGGGTAATCTCCATCGAGCAAAATTTTGGACCACACATGGAGCAGAAATGAGCCAGCTTGGCTCCTTCGGCTGGCAGGGTTGCATCATGATACTCATAGGCCTTCTCGGGATCGAGAGCCAGATGGAATTGATCACGCCAGCGAAATTCAAAACGAGCCTGGCTCATGGCATTATCTCGCACCTGGGCGCCCGGATGGCCCTTGGCCAGGTCCGCGGCATGAGCCGCCATTTTATAGGCCACCACACCTTCGCGTACATCTTCACGGTTTGGCAGACCAAGGTGTTCTTTAGGGGTCACGTAACACAGCATGGCGGTACCATACCAGCCGATCATGGCTGCTCCGATCGCGGAAGCCATGTGATCATAGCCCGGTGCAATGTCTGTCACGAGCGGCCCGAGGGTATAGAAAGGAGCTTCACCGCACCATTCGATTTGCTTTTGCATATTCTCGGCCACCATGTGCATCGGCACATGTCCCGGGCCCTCATTCATGACCTGCACATCAAAGTCCCAGGCACGGCGGGTCAGATCACCCTGCACTTTGAGTTCTGCAAACTGGGCTTGATCATTGGCATCGGCAATCGAGCCCGGGCGCAGACCGTCACCCAGCGAATAGGCCACATCGTAGGCCTGCATGATTTCGCAGATCTCCTCGAAGTG
>JAGRNA010000180.1 GCA_020441005.1 Leptospiraceae bacterium | reverse complement strand
CGGTACATATAATCGCGCTCTTCATCGGTAACCATTTCCAGGGTCAGCTCATCATGATTGCGCAGAAATATGGCCCACTGAGTGCTCTCGGGAATGGGTGGCGTTTGTTCCAGAATATCGACAATCGGAAACCAGTCCTCCATTTGCAAGGCCATATACATGCGGGGCATGATGGGGAAATGAAAGGCCATATTGCAAATGTCGCCTTTGCCAAAATAAGCGACTGCATCTTCGGGCCATTGGTTTGCTTCCGCGAGAAGCATCCGGTTCGGAAACTTTTCATCCATATGAGAACGTAACTGTCTTAAAAACTCATAGGTCTCCGGCAGATTTTCGCAGTTTGTACCCTCTGCTTCGTAGAGATACGGAACAGCGTCCAGGCGCATGCCGTCTACACCCAATTCCATCCAGTAGTCGATCACCTCCAGAATTGCCTTGTGGACTGCCGGATTTTCAAAATTCAGGTCCGGCTGATGGGCATAGAAACGGTGCCAATAATAGGAGCGGGCCTTGGGGTCCCAGCTCCAGTTTGAGCTTTCAAAGTCCTGGAATATGATCCGGGCATCCAGATACTTTTGATTGGTGTCGCTCCAGACGTAAAAATCACGCCACGGTGATCCCGGCGGGGCCGAGCGTGATTTCTGAAACCATGCATGCTGATCACTGGTATGATTGATGACCAGCTCTGTAATCACCCGAATGCCGCGCTCATGCGCTCTGGTCAAAAAATTCTGGAAATCCGCCAGGGTGCCATACATGGGATGTACATTCATGTAATCGGCAATATCATATCCGTCATCCCGCTGGGGAGAAGGATAGAATGGCAGCAGCCAGATTGCATTGATCCCCAGGGTTTCCAGGTAATCCAGCCGCTTGGTCAGACCATTAAAGTCTCCGATTCCATCGCCATTGGAATCATAAAATGACTTTACATGCAGTTGATAGATGATCGCATCTTTATACCAAAGGGGATCGTCCGCCAGTAAATTGAGTGATTTTTTTGCTGAAGAGTATTGCAGTCCCACAAATTCAGTAGTTAGGCTCTCAGCCTGGGCCAGGCTTGTCAATGAAATTGGCTGCAAAAAATGATTGAAAGTGGATTTGTGCGGATTCAAATGCCGCATTGCTGATCAACTGATCATATGGAACCTGTCTTTCATAAAGCCGTAGCCCGGATTGACCGTATTCACTTTCCACCCACCGTGCAAATTGAAGCTGTAACCGACGCTGTTCATCGCGACTGATTACTGGCAGAGATTTCTGCAAATATTCGGCCAATTCAGCAATGCCCAATCCGCTGGTTGCCGAGGTCTGAAACAGGTGCACTGTCGGACTGGAACCGGGCCGGATAAAATCAAGACTGGATTTTAATTGATGATAGCTGCGCAGGGCCTCACGGCGGGCATCACATTTATTGATTACGAAGACGTCTGGAATTTCCATAATGCCCGCTTTCATAAACTGGATTTGATCGCCAGCCAATGGCTGTAGCACCAGCATACTCAGATCAGCGATATGCTGAATCTCGATCTCATTTTGACCGATACCGACAGTTTCAATAATGACCAGATCAAATAGCCGTTCCATCAATCGACTGACCTGAAATGTATTTCGGGACACACCGCCTAGCTGCCGGGCTGCTGATTGGCTGCGAAAAAAAAGCCGATTTTCATGTGCCGGAAAATTAACCCGGGTTCGGTCCCCCAAAATCGCGCCGCCGCTGACCTGGGAGGCGGGATCGATCGCCAGTACCCCGATTCGCCATGCAGGCCTTCGTCGCAGCAGTTCGATGGCCAAAGCGCCGGTCAAAGTAGACTTGCCCGCACCAGGCGTTCCAGTGACTCCCAGAATGCGACCCTTTTTGCGTCCGGCATCGCTGCGCTCCAGGGACTGCAGCACCGTCTGCCGGATGGCCGCTGTTTTAGCCCGCGGATCCTCAAACAGGGTGATTAATCGGGCGATGGAATACTTGTGCCCTTGCAGGGCCCTGCTGATCAGCTCTATTGGCGCTGTCAAACGGCGCCATTCTCCCGGCCCTCAACCGTATCCATGATTTTATCCATGATATCAACCAGTTCGTAGTCGCTGGGGGTGAAAATCTGGCGGATGCCAATCGACTTCAGTTTGGCAAAGTCATTCAAGGGAATAATGCCGCCAAATACAACCGGGATATCCTGATTTGCTTCGTGACGGGTCAATTCTGTCATTAACTGCTCTGCGAGTTCCAGATGCGAACCACTCAGAATCGATACTCCGATGATATCGGCATTTTCTTCCACTGCGCTTTGGACAATCGCCTCTGGTGTTAAGCGAATTCCGGAGTAAATAACATCCCAGCCGCAGTGCCTGGCGGTTACAGCGATCACTTCCGCGCCATTCGAATGTCCGTCCAGACCGGGTTTACCGACCACGATCCGCGGACGATGTCCGCGAGCCTCAAAAAATGCCTCCACCCGTTTGCGCAATACATCGACTCGCTCATTTTCGAGACTCAGTTTTTGACCTTCAATGCCGGTCGCTGGCCGGTATTCACCAAAAACATCCCGCAGAGTCTGAGCCCATTCGCCCGTTGTCACCCGCGCAAGGGCACATTCGATCGACGCTTCCATCATGTTCGTCTGGCCTTGCGCGGCCGCTTTGAGAGCCGCCAATGCCTTTTTGACTCGGTCCGCATCGCGGTTTGATTTGGTCGCTTCCAGAGCGGCCAGCGTTTCCCGCGCGGACTCAGGATCGACATGGAAGATTCCGCCATCGTCACCGCTTAGTAGCGGAGACTCAATGCCATCGGCCCACTTGTTCAGACCGACCACTGTTTGTTCCCCGTTATTGATGCTGCTCACCCGATGCGACATGGATTCCACCAGGGCTGTCTTCATGTAACCGCTTTCAATAGCCTCGGTAACCCCGCCCATTTCCAGAATACGATCAATTTCCGCTTTGGCACGTTCCTTCAGTTCTTTGACCTTGGATTCTATAACGGGACTGCCGTCAAATATGTCCGGGTATTCTAACAGATCCGTTTCATAGGCCAGGATCTGTTGTAAACGCAACGACCATTGCTGATCCCAGGGACGGGGCAGGGACAAGGCCTCGTTCCAGGCCGGCAGCTGCAGTGCCCGGCAGCGCGCCTTGCGGCTCATCGTAACTCCCAGGGCTTCAATCAGAATGCGCCAGGCATTATTTTCCGGTTGTGATTCCGTTAAACCTAATGAATTTACCTGCACACCGTAACGAAAACGACGGTATTTTGGATCAGAAACACCATAGCGTTCGCTGGTAATCTCATCCCAGAGCTCGGTAAAAGCCCGCATCTTGCACATTTCTTCAATAAAACGGATGCCAGCATTGACAAAAAAAGAAATCCGACCCACTAGTCGTTCAAAGTCCGGCCCCTGAATGTTGCCGCGATCCTTGATAATATCCAGAATACCGATTGCGTTGGCCAATGCAAAAGCCAATTCCTGACCGGGGGTCGCACCGGCTTCCTGCAAGTGATAGGAACAGATGTTGGAAGCATTCCAGCTGGGCAGTTGATGCAAGCAGTATTCATACATTTCTGCAATGATACGCATACTCGCCTGGGGCGGGAAGATATAGGTTCCCCGGGCCAGGTATTCCTTGACAATATCGTTCTGGGTGGTGCCCATCAGTTTACTGATATCTTCCCCGCGTTCACGCGCCAGGGCGACGTACAAGGACAATAGCCACATGGAAGTGCCATTGATGGTCATGGATGTGTTCATCTCTTCAATCGGGATTTGATCGAAGAGCACATGAAAATCATCGAGGCTGTTGATGGGCACGCCGACTTTTCCGATCTCGGGCCGGGCCAGGGGATGATCCGAAGAATACCCGCATTGGGTCGCCAGATCAAAAGCGATCGACAGACCAGTCTGGCCCTTCTCCAGATTGGACCGGTAGAGTTCATTGGAAGCGCGCGCATTTGTATGACCGGCATAGGTTCGAAAGATCCACGGACGGTCGCGTGTAACGGTGCCATCCTTGTCTGTGATTTGATGGGCTGGTTTGCCGTTATTTGCGCTCATAATTTTTCACCTGCTGCAGGTTTTCGCTCTATTGTCTGGTTGCGCTAGATTGCCTCTCGACCGCTAGTCCCGTCACTAATCCGGATGCACTGTTCCAGGGGGATTACAAAAATTTTGCCGTCGCCGGTCTGACCCTGATCATCGGTGCGAGCGCCGGCAATAATGCCGTCAATACAGCTCTGGACGAACTTTTCATTACAGGCAACCTGGATCTCTATTTTGTCGATCAGATTGGAATCAATTTGATGGCCGCGAAAATATTGCAACTGACCTTTCTGGCGTCCGTAGCCACTAGCGTTTAAAACTGTCAAGCGTTCAATCTGGCGCGCATTCAGTTCCCTTTTAACCGCATCCAGACGATGGGGCTGGATCAGGGCTATGATCATTTTCATGTTATCTTTCTGTTGAAAAAGCATTTACTTTTACCTCAATGAAATTCCCGCTTCGCCATGCTCGGTGATGTCCAGGCCGAGCGTTTCCTGGCGCGTGTCGACCCGCAGGCCCATTGTCAAATTAACCAACACTGCCAATACTGCCGTGCCTGCGGCCGCAAAACCGATACCGACCGCCACGCCGAGGGCCTGTAGTTGAAACTGGGTCGCATCACCGCCTACAAACCAGCCGCTATGCTCCGAACCGACAATAACCAAAAGTCCGGTCATGAGTGCGCCAATGATGCCACCTATGCCATGGACGCCAAATACATCCAGCGTATCATCATAATTAAAAACATCCTTGAGCAAAACGCCGCCAAAACAGGCCGCCCCGGCCACCAGGCCAATAATCAGGGCACTGAAAGGTGAAACGTGGCCTGCAGCCGGTGTGATGGCAACCAGACCGGCCACCATACCGGATGCCAGACCAATCCCGGAGGGCTTGCCATGCCAGTACCACTCGATCATAATCCAGGTCAGAGAGGCTGTCGAAGCTGCAATCTGGGTGGTCGTAAACGCCAGACCAGCCCGCAACATGAAGTCACTGCCCGAAGCCACCGCGCTGCCGGCATTAAACCCAAACCAGCCAACCCACAACAAGGCCGCCCCCAGCAGGGTTTGGAAAGGACTGCCTGGTCGGATGGAATCCTGGGGATAGCCGATGCGGTGTTTTAAAAACAGTACCACCAGAATCAGAGCCGATACTCCGGCGGATATATGCACGACTGTGCCACCAGCGAAATCCAGCACTCCTTTTTGGAAGAGCCAGCCATTTTCATTCCAGACCATATGGGCTAGCGGATTATAAATCAAAACACTCCAAAGCAGGGCTAAAACAATAAAGCTGCTGAATTTAACGCGTTCCACAATCGCGCCGGTAATCAGGGCCGGGGTAATAATTGCAAACTTGCCTTGAAACATGACAAAGACCAGCTCCGGCACCCCGGCGCTGTTGACGTGAAACCAGTCGATATTCTGCAAGCCGAAGCCGTTAGCGCTCCAGCCGACGATTCCGTAATGGCTTTCACCAAAAGTCATATTGTAGCCGATCAGCACCCATTCCACACCGATGACGGCCATGCAAATCATCGTCAGCATGAATGTGTTGATCATATTCTTGTGACGGACCATCCCGCCGTAAAACAAGGCCAGGCCGGGCAGCATCAGGAGCACCAGGGCGGTGGAAATCAGCATCCAGGCAGTGCGCCCGGCATCGATTTTCTGGGCCACATCGTTGATATCGACGGCCTGGGCCATCAGGGCAGTGTTTGCCAGGCAGCAGAACAACAATAACAGGGCTAGAACAGTGTATTTTACTTGCTTTGTGGGTCGCGACATGCAGTCATCTCCATTAGTCGGGCTGATTATTGACAGAAATCAATGAAATTGGCAATCGAACTACATAAATCCGGGCCCCGGACCCAAGGGCAAGATTATTTTCATTTACAATCTATCGCCAGGGATTATTTACGCAAGGAGTGAATCCGGGGACGAGACCAGCCGATAGTCTAGAGCAGTCGGTCAAAGTACCGGCCCAATATTTGGTAACCATCATTTGAAGATCGTCTATGGCCTTCCAGTCAGTTCAGTATAAAGCCGGCTCTTACGTAATTATCGAGGGCAAGAAGGATTCCAATACCTTCTATATCATTCTCAAGGGCAAGGTGCGGACCCAGAAATCAAACCCGGTCGCCGGCGACGATAACAACAAAGTGCTGGGCCCCGGAGACTTTTTTGGCGTGGTCAGCGCTATGTCGAACCAGCGTCGTATTGAAACCGTTGTTGCTATGACGGATTCCGTTCTGATTGAAGTCCCCAACGATCGCTTTGGACTTTTGATTCAGAAGAATGCACCGGTGGCGATGAAAATCATCCGCTCCTTTTCCATGCAGTTGCGTGCCTTTGACAGCACCATCGCCCGTCTTTCCTACTCCAATCCGGTGGAAGAAGACCCTTCCCATTTGTTTACGCTCGGCGAATTCTGGTATAACCAGCAGCGCTACAATCACGCGGCCTACGCCTATCAACGTTACTTGCAATGGGTCCCCAAAGGGGATAAACTAAGTGAAGCCAAAATGCGCCTGCAGGCCATGAACAAGCCCTTGCAGGCCCCACCAGTCGCTGAGTCAAGCATCAACCGCCGTTATAGCGCCGGGGACTTGATCTTCTGTGAAAATGAACCCGGTTATGAGCTTTATATTTTACAGGCTGGTCGACTGAAAATCACCAAAATGGTCGATGGCCAGGAAGTGATGCTGGCTGTCTTGCAACCAGGCGATATTTTTGGTGAAATGGCGATCCTCGACAACAAACCCCGCACAGCGACGGCCATACTAGCCGAAGAAGCCACCATGCTGGCCATCAACAAGGCCAACTTTGAGGGCATGGTGCAGGCTCAACCCCAGCTAGCCACAAAATTGATTACTCTTTTGTCGGAACGCATCTGGACCGCATACCGCCAGCTGGCCAATTTGATGATTAGTGAAGCAATCGGCCGATTGTATGACACCATGCTGACCCTGGCAGAAAAGCAGCATGCCCGCATCGCGGCCCGATCCAGTTTCAATTTTGACATCGGTGGCAAGGATCTGCTCAAAATGGTAGGTCTGGATCCCGATCGGGACGAAAATCTGCTGATGGAAGTCCTGAAGAACCGCTGGATGAAACTCGACCAGGGCAAATTGATCTGTCTGGATCTGGAAGAACTGGAGAAGCAGGTCAGCTATTACCGCAAAAAAGCGGCCATGGAACGCAAGCGCGAAAAATCAAATACGTGATACGTTAACGTCTACCTGCATTTTGCTGCTGCCACCGCCAAAGACAATCCCTCTGGTCGGGGCGGTGTCCTGATAGTCCCGTCCGCATGCTATCGAAATATATTCGGCGGTGCGCCATTTGCCGTTTGTCGGATCGAGGTCGCGCCAGCCGCAGCCCGGGGCATATACAGAAACCCATGCATGCGTGGCATCACTACCGGTCAATTTGACAGCGCCCGCAGCCACCTGATTTTCAATATAACCGCTGACATAACGGCAGGCAATTCCCAGACTGCGTAGCATTGCCAGCACAACATTGGCATAATCCTGACATACGCCTTTCTTTTTGCGCCAGGCCTGCATGGCGGTCGTCCGCACATGTGTGGACCCAGGCTTGTATTGAAAGTTCTGATAAACCCACAGGGAGAAGGACTCCGCCAGGGCATACAAATTATTTTGCCCCTGGCTGAATTCCCGGGCCCAGGCGGCCATGCTGGTATCCCATTGAATCATGTCTGTGGGCAGATAAAATTCGGTCAGCTCAGCGTGCCCGCTGTCCGCGGGACCCGTCAGGCCGCAGGCATCCTGCCAGGCAAGGGACCGTAGCGGATCCGCCGAAGGAGTATGATTTTGGACCTCGCTTTCGACCGTAATTCGAAACCGAGTGTGTTCCTGGTCCAGTCCAAAGTACTCGCAGGTATTGCCAAAGTAATCGCGGGAAATTTGCCGATAATTGGCCGGTGGATCGGTTTCAATGGAACATGTCAGGCGAGATTGATAATCATCTTCCAGCGGGTAAAGATGGGTGTAGGTATAACTGCGACTCACTTTTTCGGCATACAGATAGGCTGTGCGATGGGTGACCCTCATATTCTGGGCCCTCCAGCCTGTCTTTGCCACGCTTGCGACTGCTGTTGCATGCCTGTCAGATCATCAGCAAACCAGGTTTGCTGCATCGTATCTGTAAACGTTTGAATCCACTCCAGCACCGGGTTCAAACCAGCCGGTATCGGATCATCAGGTGCCTGATGGACCGGTATGGCCGCCCGCAATGCTTCCAGCCTTTCAAACGAAAGCCGCAGGGGATCCTGTTTCTCCGGCGCCAGTATTTGCAGACTGCTCGACAGCTGTGCCAGGATACCCGGCAGACTAAAGGGAAAGCTGGTATGCAACAAGGCATGCGACCAGCGCAGGACGGGCGCCATGTGGTCATATTCTTGTAGATAATGGACAGCGTTGGGATGGGCTCCGACCGGCAATTTGGGGTGCAGAGCCATGCGGATGACCCGGTCCAGGGCTTCAATCGCCGTGCCTGCCAGGACAAAACCATAGTTCAGATTGCGCAGCATGCGTTGATGAATAAACCCGTGGCAGACCTGGATGTACATAATCAGATGCTCGATGGTGGCGATGTTTTGGTGGACTTGACCGGCTGGCAGTTCTGCCAATTGGCGCAGGGCATGAATCAGGCGTCGCAGTAAAAGTTTGAATTCATGACTAAGCACATTCTGCGTTTCCGCCACATTGTGTTCCAGTTGGACGCTATGATACAAAAGTGTGCCCGCTTTGCCTTTATCGAGCAGGGTGATTTGCTGGAAGTCCAACCAGTCAGCCACGACAGGAATACTCATATTCGTGCTAATCAATTTGGCCCACAACGTGATGGTTTCGCTGGTAGCAACGGGCAGGTTGGCGATCAGGCCGGCGTGCACCAGACGCAATTGAAAATCCAGGCGATATAAATAGCGTCCCAGCCACCAGTCGTTTTCGGCTGTCCGGCGGCTTTCATGCTGTTCTTGCAGTAAAAAATCATCCTGGAATACCTCAGTGGTGAAAGGTATAATTTTTTGAGCCTGTAATACCCATACATCCTTGCTGCTGGCGCCGGCCTGATTGGTAATAATTTGGCTGTCCAGATCGCTGCTGACCCGCGCCAGGGCACCGGGCATGGTGGTAATTTGTTCACGATCCAGAATGCTGTAGGTGCGTAGTAGCTGCCGGCCCTGAGCCGGATTGCCATCGCTGCAGATGGGTACAATCTCGGGTTCAAATATGTATTGCCCCACCCACAGCCGCAGTTCAGTCGGGCTGATGGCCAGAATCAGATCCTGCCAGTCGGATCGACTGTAATCCGGTCCAAACAGGTTGCGATCGTTTGCGCGGCGATTGCGTTTCTTGAGTACAATCCGGGCCTGGTTATCAAACAATTCTTGTCTGGCGGTCGTGGCAGCAGCCCAAAAGGTGCGCACCTGTTCCAGAACCAGACGAGATCCCAGAAAAAATTCGGCCAGGTCCGGCAGCAAGCTGAAGATTGCCTTGTCTTCCAACAGACCCGAACCGGGCGGATTGACGACATGCACATGCCCGGCCCGCATTGCTTCAAGCAGGCCCGGGATGCCAATGACAGAATCTGCCTTTAGCTCCAGCGGATCCAGCCAGTCATCCTCTATACGGCGCAGAATCACATCCACCTGACGGCGGCCAGACAGGCTTTTCAAGTATACGCGGGCCCGCCGAACCTCCAGATCCTGAGCCTGCACCAGCGTAATTCCCAGATAGTTGGCCATCCAGGCCTGTTCGTACCAGGTTTCATTCCCCGGACCAGAGGAAAACAAAACGATGAGCGGTTCACGGTCAGCGACCCGACAATGAGCCTGCAACATTTTGCGGTAGGCATCAAAGAAGCTGTAGTAGCGCTCCACATCCATGCTCTCAAAGAGCTCATTCATGTTATGGCTCATCAACCTTCTGTTTTGCAAGGCGTAGCCCATACCGGAGGGGCTTTGGATCTTGTCCTGAAAGACCTGAAAAGCACTGCCCCCGACGGTTCGATAGACATCGCTGCTCATGATCGACAATCGCAGTATATCCCGAATGCGGCTGGAATCCATGGTGTAGACCGGTCGCTGGAAACCTTTCGAAGAAAATAGCAATTCCGGCGGGATGACCCCGGCCTTGACGCTTTCACGTTCTGTATACAGATCGAGCAACAATCGCTGTAAAAGCTGCAGGCGTTGCTCCAGACCGGAACGCAGCACCTTCCATTCAGCCGCCGGCAGAATGGTGGGTAATAGGTCCAGCTCCCAGCCGACGGTGGCGTTTTCTTTCAGCGCGTAACGGTTAAAACTGATCCCGTTTTCGCTTATTTGGCTGCGGATTTGTTCCGCCCGCTGACGGTATTCAGCCCGGGTCCAGTGCTCCAGACCAGGAAGGGTGATCGTGCCGCTTGGTGACATGTTTATTCAGGAAAGTAACATTCATGAATAGCCTGACCGATCTCGTTTAAACGAATTTGCTGCAGATCAATATATTCGTGCAAACCGTGGCGCAGGATATCCTCGATGCTGCAAAAATTCAGCTCGCCATAATATCGGCCAGTCTTTTTCTCTGCCTCGTTAGACCATCCATCGGCCGGTGCGCCAGAGATTTTTTTCAGCAGCGAATCGAGGTACTTGACGCAATAATGAATCGCTCTCGGAAAACTGGTATTCAGGATCAGGAATTCCGCAATGCCATAGGGGGTAATCTCACGGTACTGGCGATTGTACATCTCATGGGCGCCGGCGGATTTGAGCAGGGCAATCCATTGCAGCAAATCCAGCGGAGAACCGATATAGTCCACATTTGGTAGCAGAATATAGTACTTGATATCCAGGATTCGGGTCGTTTTATCCGCCCGTTCCAGCAGTCGTCCAGCCAGACTGAAGTACCAGACTTCGTCATGCATAATGGTCGCATCCTGCAGGCCGTAGAAACTGGCGCATTGGCGCCGGATCTCGGACAGGAAATCGGCATAGGCGTTGATGCCGATACTGGTCAAATCCGGCTTGTCCTTGAGCCAGAGATACAAGTGGTTAATACTCTGCCACATCTCCAGGGAAATATTATCCCGTATTTGGCGGGCATTTTCGCGCGCCTGGTTAATGCAGCTGATAATGGAGTTGGGATTCTGGCGGTTGAAGGTTAAAAATTCAATCACACTGGCCTGTTCCGCTGTATCGTAGAGTTGCTGAAACAGGCTGGAGTCGCCGGTGGTATCCACCAGTGGTGTCCATTGGGCGGCCAGATCGCCTTGCAGATCAAGTGTCATGGCCTGATTCACCTCTAGAAAGCGGGAATAGTTTTCGGCCCGCTCGACATAGCGGTTCATCCAGAAAACACTTTGCGCTACGCGACTCAGCATATCCAGTCTACCCTTTACAGCAATTCAGAGGCCGCCCCTTACTCTGCTTCCAGCACCCAGGTGTCCTTGGAACCGCCTCCCTGGGAAGAATTCACAACCAGCGAACCCTTGCGCAGCGCCACCCGGGTTAATCCACCAGGCATGACATAGGGTTCGCTATCATTGTAGAGGATAAAAGGACGCAGATCCACATGGCGGCCCTCGATGCGGTCTTCAATCATGGTTGGCACCCTTGACAGGCTAATAACGGGCTGGGCAATATAATTACGCGGTTCCTGTTTGATTCGGTTCCTGAAATCCGCCAATTCGCCCTGACTGGCAGCCGGTCCAATAATCATGTCATAGCCGCCGGCACCGTTGGCCGCCTTGACAACCAGATTCTCGATATTGGAAAGAACATGTTGCTGATCTTTGGGACGGGAACAAAGCCAGGTGGGCACGTTCGGCAGGATGGCGTCTTCGCCCAGATAGTAGCGGATGATTTCGGGCACATAGGCATAAATCACCTTGTCATCGGCCACGCCGGTGCCCGGCGCATTCGCCAGAGCGACATTACCTTTACGCCAGGCAGAAAAAATACCGCGCACACCGAGCAGGCTTTCGGGATGGAAGACAGCCGGATCCATATAGCTGTCGTTTATGCGGCGATACAAGGATATGACCTGTTGCAGTCCATGCGTAGTCTTCATGTAGACGCGATCATTTTCGACAACCAGGTCATTGCCTTCCACCAGGGGGATACCCATTCTCTGAGCTAAAAAAGAATGCTCATAATATGCTGAATTGTAGACTCCGGGCGTCCAGACTGCCGCCTGAGATTCGTTCAGTCCAGCGATATAATCCAGCAATTTACGTAACTGGATGGTGTAGTCGTAGACCGGTTTGATATGCGAACTGTTAAAGACTTCCGGAAAAATACGTTTCATCACTTCGCGGTTTTCCAGGACATACGATACACCGGAGGGGCAGCGTAAATTATCTTCCAGAACCATAAACTGCCCGTCAGAGCCGCGGATTAAATCGGTGCCACTTATATGAGCCCAAATTCCCCTGGGGGGACTAAAGTCCCGACAGGCCTCCAGATAGTCTTTGGAACTGAAAATGACTTCGGCCGGCACGACACCGTCCTTGATAATCGATGCCTTGTTATAAACATCCTCGATGAAGGCATTCAGGGCGATAATCCGCTGTTTGAGTCCTTGCTCCAGCCGTTGCCATTCCTGATTCGCAATGATACGCGGAATAATATCGAAGGGCAGGATGCGCTCCTGGTCTGCCTCGGAATTGACAGTAAAAGTAATGCCCATGGATATCAGGGTCTTTTCAGCTGATTTTTTACGGTAACGCAGCTCGCCGGGACTCATGCGGTCCAGACGGCGTTTCAAGGCTTGCCAGGGTTGCCTGGCTTCGAGCGCCGTGGCAAACATTTCGTCATAAAAGCTGTCTGTCTGATAGTTGCTAAGCATAGCCGCCTCGCTTCCCGGGTCAATTTGCCTGGTTTTTCTACAAAACGATTGTGGAGGACACAAAAGTCTGCAATTTCCTGTGACCCGGACGCATATCGATGGCATTGCAAAATTTGTACCCACTGCCTGAGGCAGGTACGCAAACTGCCGATGTGACGGGTACACCCTGATCGCCTGGCAGGGCTTGTTGATTCCGATAGCGATGGAATGAATCTGGATTATATGTCTTGCTATCACGCCGGCTTGCAAAAAGGTGCCGTGAGAATTTTTTTTTACGGAATACAAATCAAATGCGCGTGCAAACCTTGAGCCGAATTATTGTTCTGATAGCTTCTCTGCTGGTTTTTTATTACCTGAGTGGCTGCAATAAGGGTGAAGTAATGGAGAAGATCGGCAACTCTAGCATCACCACTGACGACTTTGAGAGCTACTATGAAGCAGAAGTCGAAAAAATATCCCGAATCTATTCAACTGACAAGAAGTACCTGTACCAGTTAATCTGCGACCCGCGCACCGGCGCCATCGAACGATTCAAACCGGAGCTGGTTTGGGAAAAATACCGCGACTCGCGTATGATCCTGGAAGTAGCCGATGACGACAAGTTCCTGGATAATCCACGTATTCAAAAGATTATTGAAAACGCTCGCAATGAAGCGATTGCGCAGCTGTATGTGAATGAAAAGTTCATCGAAAAAGTAAAAATATCTGAAGAAGACAAGGAAAAGAAATGTGAAGAGTTGCGAGCCCAGGACCCGGCCCGTTTCGGTCCGCTGACTCTGGATGACTGCAAAAACCAGGCATTTATGGCCCTGAAGGGTCAATACTACAAACAATACGCCGGTAAAATCCAGGACGAAATCAAGGAGCGGGTGCAGGTTGCTCCGAATAAGGATTTTGACATCGACAAGTACTTGAAAGATGGAGTCCAGCTGTACAATACAATCCGTAAAGAGGGCGGCTGTGAAGCACCCGCCGGGAATACTACAACGAAATAAAGCCCGGTTAGCAGTGCCGCGGTGCAAGGCTGATCCCCGGATCGGCCTTTTTTCGGGCCTCGCGAGCGCAGGCCAGGGCCGGTTAGCGCGAGCCCGGATTATTAGCCATGCAGTTCGTGTAACATCCGTCCCGAATCAGGCCGGGCAAACTTTTGTAATGATTGCAGAGTCCTGCTCCCAACAGAACAGCTTTTCCTGACGCAGCTGTTTGGAAGCTTTCCCAAAGCAGCATCTGGCAACACAGAACGTGGGGCCACCGTACTCAGTTTCTATAGAAATTGTGCAAGGTGCGAGCAATGCGGGCGCGTTGCTTTCAAATTGCGTTCTACGTCCCAAATAC